>DASZQC010000350.1:0-14415 GCA_035549815.1 Dongiaceae bacterium | reverse complement strand
CTGCTGGGCGGGACTGCGCTTCATCGCGGCACCCTGCTGTGCCGCCTGCGGCCTGCCGTTCGAGTTCGATCTGGGGCCGGAGGCGTTGTGCGGCGCCTGCAGCGCTGATCGACCGCGCTTCGACCGCGCCCGGGCCGCTCTGGTCTATGACGATGCCAGCCGCGACCTGGTCCTGCGCTTCAAGCATGCCGACCGGCTGGAGGGAGCGAAGACCCTGGCCGGCTGGATGGCGCGCGCCGGCGCCGGCCTGATCGCGGAGGCGGACCTGATCGTGCCGGTGCCGTTGCATCGCTGGCGGCTGGTGCGGCGGCGCTATAACCAGGCCGCCGTGCTGGCCAACGAGATCGGCCGGACGCAAGGAAAACACGTCGCCCCGGACCTGCTGGTCCGGCACCGGGCGACCCCGTCCCAGGGCCATCTGGGCCGCACCGCCCGGCGCCAGAACGTCGCCGGCGCTTTTGCGTTAAAATCTTCGGGAAATCAATCGCTTGAAGGCAAACGGGTGCTGCTGGTCGACGATGTGCTGACAACCGGCGCCACGGCCGAATCCTGCGCCCGGGTGCTGCTCAAGGCCGGGGCCAAGGCGGTCGATCTGCTGGTCCTGGCGCGGGTGGTGCGCGTAGAGTAAATTTCGTTACCGCTGCAATTTCGTTGCCGGCTAGCCTTGCATTTCCACGCCGGGCCGCCAAAAGTACTAACAACGGGATGGCGCGGGCTGGACGCTGATTTTGGGCCGGCGAGCGTCCCGCGAGGGCCCCTTTCCTGGACGGAACGGTGTATGGCGCAGGTTGAAATCTACACCACCATGCTCTGCCCCTATTGCTGGCGAGCCAAGAAACTTCTCGAAGAGCGCGGCGCACAGATCAAAGAGGTCGACGTGATGACCGACGGCAAGCTGCGCGCGGAGATGCGCGAGCGTGCCGGCGGGCGCACCTCGGTGCCACAAATCTTTATCAATGGCCGGCATGTCGGCGGCTGCGACGATCTCTATGCTCTGGATCGGGCCGGCAAACTGGAGCCGATGCTGGCGGAGGCGTCATGAGCAAGATCTTCAAGGCGGCCTGCGTCCAACTGAACTCCGCGCCGGAGATCGCCCCGAACATCGCGACCGCGACCCAGTGGATCCGCGCCGCTGCTGCTGCGGGCGCCGAGCTGGTGATGACGCCGGAAAATACGACGCTGATCGAGCCCAACCGGGCGAAGTCGCTGGCCAAGACGCCGGCGGAGCAAGATCATCCCGGCCTGCCGCATTTCTCCAAGCTGGCCAAGGATCTCGGCATCTGGCTGTTGATAGGCTCCATGCCGGTGCAGTCCGGCGACGGGCGGATTTCCAATCGCAGCTTCCTGTTCGGACCCTCGGGCGAGGTCGTGGCGCGCTACGACAAGATCCACATGTTCGACGTCGATCTGCCGAACGGCGAGACCTATCGCGAATCGAACGGCGTGCGCCCGGGCGAGCAGGCCGTGGTGGCGCAGACGCCGTGGGGCGGCCTCGGCCTCACCATCTGCTATGATGTGCGTTTCGGCTATCTGCATCGCGCGCTGGCGCAGGCGGGAGCGTCGATGATCACCGTGCCGGCGGCATTCACCGTGCCGACCGGGCAGGCGCATTGGCATGTGCTGCTGCGCGCCCGGGCCATCGAGACGGGCTGCTATGTGTTCGCTCCCGCGCAGACCGGCGAGCACGCGGAGGGCCGCAAGACCTACGGCCACTCGCTGATCGTGGCGCCCTGGGGCGAGGTGCTGGCCGATGCCGGCGAGGATGTCGGGTTCATCATCGCCGAGATCGATATGGAACAGGTGCAGAAAGCACGCGGCATGGTGCCGTCGCTGCGCCATGACCGGGAATTCCAGCGGCCGCAAAGCCTGATGCGCGCCGCCAGCGAATAACGCTCTCCTTCACGAGAGCGAATCACTTTCAGAGCAAGGGAGGGAACGATGTCGCTACGCATCAATGATACTGCGCCGGATTTCGAGCAGGATTCGACTCAAGGCAAGATCAAGATCCACGATTACCTGGGCAACTCCTGGGGCATCCTGTTCTCGCATCCGAAGGATTTCACGCCGGTCTGCACCACCGAGCTCGGCTACATGGCGCGCCTGAAGCCGGAGTTCGACAAGCGTAACACCAAGATCCTGGGCCTGAGCGTCGATCCGGTCGGCAATCATGAGAAGTGGGCCAAGGACATCGAGGAGACGCAGGGCGCCAAGGTGAACTATCCGCTGATCGCCGACTCCGATCTCCGCGTCGCCAAGGCCTATGACATGTTGCCCGCCGGCGCCGGCGAAACCTCCGAAGGCCGCACCGCGGTCGACAACGCCACCGTGCGCTCGGTCTTCGTCATCGGCCCGGACAAGAAGGTGAAGGCGATGCTCACCTATCCGATGTCGACCGGCCGCAATTTCGACGAGGTGCTGCGGCTGCTGGATTCCTGCCAGCTCACCGCGAAGCACACGGTCGCGACACCGGTCAATTGGAAGCCGGGCGAGGATGTCATTATCCCGCCGTCGGTGTCCGACGAGCAGGCGAAGGCGAAATACCCGAACGGCTGGAAGACGCTGAAGCCCTATCTGCGCGTCATGCCGCAGCCGAAGTAATCGAGCATTCTCGCGCCAATGATGACGGCCGGCCTTGCGCCGGCCGTTTTCATTTGATGCGCTGCGCGACCATGCGCTGGACGATCGCGGGCTTCGGCTCTGTGAGTTCGCCGCATTCATAGGCGAGCACGGCCAGTTCATACCGCAGGGCGACTTCCAGTAGTTCGCCGGGCTGGAGCAGGAAGTCGGGGTTGCTCGGTTTGCCGAAACGTTCGTTGCCGGCGCCGAAGGTTTCGTAGATCAGGACACCACCGGGCTTCAGTGCCGTCGCCAGGAACGGAAACAGTGGCCGGTGAAGGTAGTTAGTGACGACGATGCCGGGAAACGCCCGATCGGCCAGCGGCCAGGGCGAGCCGTCTTCGAGGTCCGCCGCGATGGTCTCGAAGCCAAGGCCAAGCGCCGCCAAAGCGTCGCGATTCCGGTCGATGGCCACCACCTCATAACCTAAGGCTTTGAAATACTTGGCATGCCGGCCATATCCGGCGGCTAGGTCGAGGACCGGGCCGGGTTTTTCGATCAGCCCCGCAAAGCGCCGCACCCAGGGGGAAACCGGCAGCGTTGCCGCGAAGTCATGGCCGCATGTCGTCGTCATGTCGGTTTGGGGCTTGTTTAACGGCTGATCTGTGACAATTGTTAACCCGAGCAATCGCATCACCGAATTAACGAACCACATCCATGATTCTCTACCAACTCCGCTGCGGCAAGGACCATCAATTCGAAGCCTGGTTCAAGGACGGCGCGACGTGCGACAAGCAGCTCTCGCGCAAGACCGTCGAATGTCCGGTTTGCGGCAACAAGAAAGTCGCCAAGGCTTTGATGGCGCCGCGCATCGGCGCGTCGGAGAAAACGCAGCCGGCGGTCTTGCCGGCTCCTGCGCCGCAGGGCGCCTCGCAGCAGGGCATGTCGGTGATGGCCCAGGCGATGCGCCAGCACCTGCGCGAGATCCGCAGCAAGATCGAAGAGAATTGCGATTATGTCGGCGACAAGTTCGCCGACGAAGCGCGCAAGATCCATTACGGCGAGACCGAAGCCCGCGGGATCTATGGCGAGGCGACGGACGAGCAGCATCAGGAGCTGGTCGAGGAAGGCGTCGAAGTGGCGCGCGTTCCCTGGCTGCCGCGCTCGGACGCGTAAGGCCCACCACGTCGTTCGAAGTTAGGCGACGAAACGCTCCGGCCCATAGGGCTTGAGCAACGCATTGCGCGTGCCCTTCACGATCTCCTCGGCCGCGAACAACCCCACCGCGGGCGCCAGCGTGATGCCGGAGTGCATGGCGGCGAGATAGAGCCCATCGATCTTTGGCGGCCGTCCGATGACCGGAAACCCGTCGCTCGGCATCGGCCGATAGCCGACCGTGTGATGCGAGTATTCCAGCGCGGCGCCGTCCTTGAACATGCCGCGCATCGCTTCGAACAGGTTCAGCGATGTCGTCTCGGCGCTTTCGCCCGGGTCGCTGCCGCCAAAATCGGCGCCGGCCAGCAGTCGCCCCTCCGCCGTCTGCCGCACATGCAGGCCGGGGGACATGACCAGGCCATTCAGCAGTTTTGGATGCGGCCGGCTGGCGATCAGCAGGCCCGGCGGCGTATCGAGCGGCAAGCGATAGCCGGCGCTCGCCGTCAGCTTCGCCGTGCCGGCGCCGGCCGCGACGACAATCTCGTCCGCTTCGAGCGTGCCGGCTTCCGTTTCGACACCGACGACACGGTGGTTGCGTTGCGCCAGCCGCCGGGCAGGTCTGTTCGCAAGGATATTGGCTCCGAGATCCTGCGCCGCCGCGAGCAGGGCCTGCACGGCGGCGAGCGGCTCGACCGAGCCTTCCTCGGCCACATGCAGCGCGAAGTCGGGCGGGTTGCGCAATTGCGGCTCGAGGCGCGCCGCCTCGGCGCGATCCACGCGGCGGATGCCATAGCCCCAGGACGCATGCTCCCTGGCATAGGCCTCGAGCTCGTCCGGCGGAATGTCCCACAGCAATCCGCCGACCCAAGCCAGGCCAAGGCTCGGGATCTCCCGTTCCAGGCGTCGCCATTCCGCCATCGAACGGGTGCGCAGGCGGAAATAGACCTCCGGATTGCCCCAGCTCGCATTGATCCAGGCCCAGGAATTGCGCGTCGCGATCCCGCCCGGCTCGGCGGCTTCCAGCACGGTCACCCGCACGCCCGCCCTCGCCAGATGATAGGCGATGGATGCGCCGATGATGCCGGCGCCGACGACAATGACGCGCGGGTGCCCAGCCATTTCAGGCACCCATCAGGCGTGTTTGGCGGCCAGCATGTAATTGACGTCGAGATCGCGGGTCAGCGACCATTTGTCGGTCAGCGGGTTGAAGCTGACGCCCGTCATCTGCGCGATGCCCATGCCGGACCGGCGCAGCGCGCCGGCCAGCTCCGACGGCTTCACGAACTTGCGCCAGTCGTGCGTGCCGCGCGGCAGCCAGCGCAGCACATATTCGGCGCCGACGATGGCGAGTGCGAAGGCCTTGGCGGTACGGTTGAGCGTCGCCAGGAACATCAGCCCGCCCGGATTGACCAGCTTCGAGCAATTCCGGATGAAGACATTCACGTCCGCCACATGCTCGATCACCTCCATCGCCAACACGATGTCGTAGCGGTTGCCGCTCTCCAGCAGATCTTCGGCCGCGCAGGGGAGGTAGGTGATCTTGAGGCCGGATTTCTCCGCATGGGTGCGCGCCACGCCGATATTGCGCGGCGCCGGGTCGATGCCGGTCACCTCCGCCCCCAGCCGCCGCATCGGCTCGGTCAGCAATCCGCCGCCGCAGCCCACTTCCAGGAGCGACAATCCGTCGAACGGCAGCTCGGCCTGCGCATCACGGCCGAAATGCGCCGCGGCCACGTCGCGGATATAGGCGATGCGGGTCGGGTTGAACCGGTGCAGCGGCTTGAAGTCGCCAGTGGGGTCCCACCAGGCCTCCGCCATCGCGGTGAACTTGGCGATTTCGGTGGCGTCGACGGTCGTTGCGCCGGGGGTGAAGCCGGTCTCGGAGGAGTGCGGGTCGGAGCTCTGCGGGTTCATCAAAAAATGGCCGAATCTGGCGGTTTTTCCGGGCTTTAGAGGCAGTCGAGGTCTTGCCTCTGCCGGTCGAGTTGAGTATGGATAGCCGCCACCGGCAAGACAATTCCTTTCCGGCCGGTACTCCATCGGAATTTAAGGGCTTTCTCGGCAGATGAACGCGCCAGCGAGGACCAAAACCCGCGTGGTCATGAAGTTCGGCGGCACCTCGGTCGCGAACATTGAGCGAATCCGCGCGGTGGCGCAGCGCGTGAAGCGCGAGGTCGATGCCGGCAACGAAGTTGCCGTGGTCGTCTCCGCCATGTCGGGGGTCACCAACCAGATGGTCGCCTGGTGCGGCGAGTTGTCGCCGCTCTATGACGCGCGTGAATACGACACCGTCGTCGCTTCCGGCGAGCAGGTGACCAGCGGCCTCATGGCCATCGCCCTGCAGACCATCGGCGTCAATGCGCGCTCCTGGCTCGGCTGGCAGATCCCGATCGAGACCGACGATGCCCATGGCAAGGCGCGCATCGAGCGCATCCGCTGCGAAGAGCTGGAGAAGCGCTTCGCCCAGGGGCAGGTCGCGGTCGTCGCCGGTTTCCAGGGTATCGGCTCGGACAACCGCGTGACCACCTTGGGCCGCGGCGGGTCGGATACTTCGGCGGTGGCGCTGGCGGCGGCGTTGAAGGCCGATCGTTGCGACATCTTCACCGATGTCGACGGCGTCTATACGACCGACCCGCGGATCGTCGCCAAGGCGCGCAAGCTGGACAAGATCACCTACGAAGAAATGCTGGAGATGGCGTCATTGGGCGCCAAGGTGCTGCAGATCCGCTCGGTCGAGATGGCGATGAAGCACAATGTGCGGGTGCAGGTGCTGTCCAGCTTCGAGGACAAGCCCGGCACGCTGGTCGTGAATGAGGACGAGATCATGGAACAGGAACTGGTCAGCGGCATCGCCTACAGCCGCGACGAGGCGAAGATCACCCTGCTGAAGGTCGCCGACCGGCCGGGCATCGCCGCCTCCATCTTCGGCCCGCTGGCGGACGCCAACATCAATGTCGACATGATCGTGCAGAACGTGTCGGAAAGCGGCGACACCACCGACATGACCTTCACCGTGTCGAAGGCCGATTTCGAGCGCGCCAAGCAGGTGATCGAAGGCCAGCGCAACCGCGTGCAGTTCGCCGGGCTGATCGCGGATTCCAACGTGGTCAAGGTCTCGGTCATCGGCGTCGGCATGCGCTCCCACGCCGGCATCGCGCAGCGCATGTTCCAGGCGCTGGCGGAAAAGGGCATCAACATCCAGGTCATCTCCACCTCGGAGATCAAAATCAGCGTCCTGGTGGCCGAGGAATATACCGAGCTCGCGGTACGCGCCTTGCACACAGCCTATGGGCTGGATGCAAACTAGCCGTATGGGCTGGATGCGAACCGAGGCGGAAAGGGACCGGGACCAGAGATGAGGCGTGCGCAAGCTGAGGCCCTGCTGAACCATCTGTGGCGGCGCGGCACCGAGTTCCTCGGTTGCCGCTATGCCATCATGGGCGGCGCCATGACCTGGGTCTCGGAGCGCAACCTGGTCGCCGCCATTTCCAATGCCGGCGGCTTCGGCGTCATCGCCTCCGGCTCCATGCCGCCGGAGATCCTGGCGACCGAGATCGCCGAGACCTACAAGCTGACCAGCCAGCCCTTTGGCGTAAATTTAATCACCCTTCACCCAAAGCTTGAGCAACTGGTCGAGGTTTGCCTGGATGCCAAGGTCGGGCATGTGGTGCTGGCGGGCGGCCTGCCGCCGGCGACCGCTATCCAGCGCCTGAAGCAGGGCGGGGCCAAGGTGATGTGCTTCGCCCCGGCGGCGTCGCTGGCTAAAAAGCTGGTGCGCACCGGCTCCGACGCCATCGTCATCGAAGGCATGGAGGCGGGCGGTCATATCGGCCCGGTCTCCACCAGCGTCCTGGCGCAGGAGATCCTGCCGGTGATCCGCGACGTGCCGGTCTTCGTCGCCGGCGGCATCGGTCGCGGCAACGCCATGCTGGGCTATCTGGAGATGGGCGCCTCGGGCGTGCAACTCGGCACCCGCTTCGTCTGCGCCACCGAATCCATCGCGCACCCGAATTTCAAGAGGGCCTTCATCCGCGCCGCGGCGCGCGACGCCGTGCCGTCGGTGGCGCTGGACAACCGTTTTCCGGTGATCCCGGTGCGCGCCATTGTCAATGAAGGCGTGCGCAAGTTCATGGACACCCAGCGCCAGGTCATCGCCCGCTTCGACAGGGGCGAACTGGACCAGAAGGCCGCGCAGTTGGAGATCGAGCATTTCTGGGCCGGCGCCCTGCGCCGCGCGGTGATCGACGGCGACGTGGAGAACGGCTCGTTGATGGCGGGCCAGAGCGTCGGCATGGTCACCAAGGAACAATCCACCGCCGAGATCATCCAGGAACTGATCGAGGACGCGATCCAGGCGCTGCTGGATCGCCCACACTCCCTCACGCTCTAAGGGCCGCCATGACCCAGGCTCCCAGCCAGTCCGGCGCTCGCATGTTGCTCAAGCGATTGCGCAACGTGATGGCGCGTGGCGGCCCGGCGCAGTTGCGGCTGGACCAGACGGTGAAGCTGATCGCCGCCGAGATGGTGGCGGAAGTCTGCTCCATCTACCTGCTGCGCGCCGGCGAGGTGCTGGAGCTGTTCGCCACCGAGGGCCTGAAGAAAGAGGCCGTACACAAGACCCGCCTGCGCGTCGGCGAAGGTCTGGTCGGCGACGTCGCCAGCCATGCAAGGCCGCTAGCCCTGTCGGATGCGCAGCATCATCCGCAGTTCGCCTACCGCCCCGAAACCGGCGAAGAGATTTTCCAATCCCTGATGGGCGTGCCGATCCTGCGCGCCGGCCGCGTGCTGGGGGTGCTGGTCATCCAGAACCGCACCCGCCGGCAATACAGCGAAGAAGAGATCGAGACGCTGGAAACCGTCGCCATGGTGCTGGCGGAGCTGGCGGCGAGCGGTGAACTTGTCAGCCAGGAAGAGCTGCGACCCGGTGACGGCATCGCGCTGCTGCCGCTGCGGCTGGATGGCGTCACTTTCTGCCCGGGCCTTGCCAAGGGCATCGCGGTGCTGCACCAGGCCGCGCTGCAATTGCAGCAACTGGTGGCCGAGGATCCGGAACGCGAGGCGGAGCGCTTGACCTCGGCGCTCGATGAACTGCACAGCTCCATCGACCAGTTGCTGAATGCCGGCGATCTCGGCGCCCAGGGCGAGCATTTCGAGGTGCTGGAGACCTACCGCCTGTTCGCGCGCGACCAGGGCTGGCGCTCGCGCATGATGGAAGCCGTGCAATCCGGCCTCACCGCCGAGGCCGCGGTGCAAAAGGTGCAGAACGACACCCGCGCCCGTATGCGCGACGTCAGCGACCCCTACTTGCGCGAGCGTCTATCGGACCTCGACGACCTCGCCAACCGCCTGCTGCGGCATCTGCTGGGCGCGGATGCGCCGGGCATGCGGCGCCTGCCGGATGAAGCGATCGTCGTGGCGCGATCCATGGGCCCGGCGGAGCTGCTGGATTACGACCGCACGCGCCTGAAAGGGCTGGTGCTGGAGGAGGGGTCGCAGAACGCGCACGTGGCCATTGTAGCCCGAGCGCTCGATATTCCGGTCATCGGCCGCTGCGCCGATCTGATGCAGAAGGTCGGCGACGGCGATCCGCTGGTCATCGACGGCGACAACGAGCAGCTTTTCATCCGCCCGGCGGATGAAATCCTGCAGGCCTTCACCGAAAGCATGCGGCAGCGGGTGATGAAGCGCGAAGCCTTCGCCGCCCTGCGCGATTTGCCGGCAGAGACCCTGGACGGCGTGACAATCGACCTGCACATCAATGCCGGCCTGCTGCTGGACGTGCCGCAGATCGCGGCGACGGGTGCGGCCGGCATCGGCCTCTATCGCACCGAGATCCCCTTCATGATCTCGCACGAATATCCGGACGTGGATCGGCAGACGGAAATCTATCGCAAGGTGATCGACGGCGCCGGTGACGTGCCGGTGGTATTCCGCACCCTCGATATCGGCTCCGACAAGGTGCTGCCCTATTGGAACCGCGCGCCGGAAGAGAATCCGGCGATGGGCTGGCGGGCCATCCGCATCGCCCTCGACCGGCCGGCGATCCTGCGCCAGCAATTGCGGGCCATGCTGAACGCGGCCGCCGGACGGCGCCTCTCGATCATGTTCCCGATGGTGACCGAGGTCGCCGAGTTCGATGCCTGCCGCCGCCTGCTGGATGCGGAAATCGGCCGGCGCAGGAGGGCGGGCCAGAAGCTGCCGGAGCCGCTGCTGATCGGCGCGATGGTCGAAGTGCCGGCGCTGTTGTGGCAGTTGCCGGAGCTGCTGGAGCGCGCCGACTTCCTGTCGATCGGCAGCAACGATCTGCAGCAATTCCTGTTCGCCGCCGACCGCGACAACCCGCAGGCGGCCGGCCGCTACGACACGCTGGCGCCGGCCATGATCCGCGTGCTGGCGGAAGTGGCGCGCGTCGCCAATGCGGCCGGCAAGCCCTTTGGCGTGTGCGGCGAGATGGCGGGCGACCCGGTCGCGGCGATGGCGCTCATCGCGCTTGGCTATCGTTCGCTCTCGATGTCGCCGCCGCGGGTGCTGCCGATGCGCGCCGCCATTCGTAACCTTAATTTCGCGGGACTGGTGGGCTATTGGCAGTCGGTCCGGCACCTGGATGGCGCTGCCTTGCGCAGCGCGCTGATGGATTACGCCCTGGATCACAACATCCCGTTGTGACCTGTGGACCTCAAGGGCGTTGCCACCTTTCCCGAAGGGCTTATATATAACCGTAATGCCAACCGACTCGGGCTGCGCGCAGGATGTTGAGGAACCGCTGCAGGTTCCACCGCTTCGATGGTGCAAAGCGCGCCGGCAGGCCCGGCAAGGTTTAAGCGATGATGGACGGCGGTAATTCCGAAACGCACCGAGGTGCTGGCGGCGGTCTGGCCGACATTGGCGCCATGCTGCGCGACCGCCGGGTCGAGCTGAAGCAGGACATCGACACCGTCGCGCGGCAGACCCACATCAAGGTCGCCTATCTGAAGGCGATCGAGGAAGGCCGCCGCCGCGACCTGCCGGGGTCGGCCTACGTCATCGGCTTCGTCCGCACCTATGCCGATTATCTCGGCTTCGACGGCAATCGCCTGGTCGATGATTTCCATGCCCAACTCGCCGGCGACCGCAAGCGCGCCCAGGAGGTGCAGGCGGCCACCGAGCCGCCGCCGATGCGGATCGGGCCGGTCGGAATTGCGGCCATCGTGCTGATGGTTGCGGTAATCGGCTTCTTTGCGTGGGGCTATTTCTCCGATATGGGCAGGCCGGACACTGCCACGACGGAGGACGCCCAGGACGCCGACGGCGAAGACGAAGTCGCCCCGGATGAAGCTTCGGACAATGCCTCGGATGCCGACCAGGCCGGCGCGATAGAGGACGCGGCGGGCGAAGCCCCTGCCGATCAGGCGGCCACCGACCAGGCCGCTAGCCCGGACGCCGCGCCGACCGCCACGCCGGATATGACGGGCGATGCGACAGCGCCGGCGGCCGACCAGAGCGCCGCCGCGACACCACCCGTGGATGACCAGTTGCCGCCGCAGGAGGCCGATGCGCCCCCCGCCGCGGAACAGGACCCTGCCCAGCCGCAGGAGGCCGCAAATGCCGAAGGAACCGCCGGCAAGATCGTGCTGCGCGCCAAGCTGGAAAGCTGGGTCCAGGTTACCAATGCCAAGAGCGAGGCCATCTTTTCCCGGGTGCTGCGCGCCGGGGAAACCTATGTTGTGCCCAATGAGCCCGGGCTCGTGCTGACGACCGGCAATGCCGGCGGCATCGAAATCCTGCTCGATGGCAAGAAGCTGAAAAGCCTCGGTTCGGTTGGGCTGGTCCGCCGGGACCTGCCGCTGGACCCGGCCAAGCTGCGGGACGGCAGCGCCTTCAAGCCGGCCAGCAGCGCCCCCGTCACCCAATAGCCCGGCTTTTCCTTCATCCGGATGCGGGATTGGCCTTGCGATTCAACGGTTTGTCATATAGGGCGCGGGCTTGATCTTTTGCCCCCGGCAGAGCATCTTGGCCTTGACCCGCGCGGTTAAGGCCGCGCCGCTGGCCGTTTGCGGCCGCTGAACAGGAAAGACCCCGATGAGCGTTCGCCCCTATCGAGATATCAGCCGCCGGAAGTCCCGGCAGATCCGGGTGGGCTCCGTCCTGGTCGGCGGCGACGCGCCGATCACCGTCCAAACCATGACCAACACCTTGACCGCCGACGCGGCGGCGACCATCGACCAGATCCGCACCGTCGAGGAAGCCGGCTGCGACATCGTCCGCGTCTCCTGCCCCGACGAGGAATCCACCGCCGCCTTGCCGCAGATCGTGCGCGCGGCCAAGATCCCGATCGTCGCGGACATCCACTTTCACTACAAGCGCGGCATCGAGGCAGCCAAGGCGGGCGCCGCCTGCCTGCGTATCAATCCCGGCAATATCGGCAGCGCGGCGCGCGTGAAGGAAGTGGTGCAGGCGGCCAAGGATCACGGCTGCTCCATGCGCATCGGCGTTAATGCCGGCTCGCTCGAGCGCGAATTGCTGGAGCGCTATGGCGAGCCCTGCCCGGAGGCGATGGTCGAGTCCGCGCTCAATCACGCGAAGATTCTCGAGGACCACGACTTCTTCGACTTCAAGATCAGCGTGAAGGCGTCCGATGTGTTCCTGGCGGTCGCCGCCTATCAGGGCATCGCGGAGGCCTGCGACTACCCACTGCATATCGGCATCACCGAAGCGGGCGGCCTGCGCACCGGCACGGTCAAGTCCTCGATCGGCCTCGGCATGCTGCTGTGGTCAGGCATCGGCGACACGATCCGCGTCTCGCTCTCCGCCGAGCCCGCGGAAGAGGTGAAGGTCGGCTTCGAGATGCTGAAGTCGCTGAACCTGCGGCATCGCGGCGTCAATCTGATCTCCTGCCCGTCCTGCGCGCGGCAGAATTTCGATGTGATCAAGACCGTGGAGGCGCTGGAGAAGCGCATCGCCCACATCACCACCCCCATGACGGTCAGCATCATCGGCTGCGTGGTCAACGGCCCGGGCGAGGCGCGCGAGACCGACATCGGGTTCACCGGCGGCGGCAACAACACGCACATGGTCTATATCGCCGGCCAGCAGCATCACCGCCTGAAGGATCAGGACATCGTCGACCATATGGCGGAGCTGATCGAGAAGAAGGCGGCGGAGATCGAAGCCGCCAAGGCGCAGGAAACGGCGGCCAGCAGCGCGGCCTAGACGCGCAGCGGGGCCGGCGCCGCAGCTTCTGCGGCGCTTCGGGGTAACATCTTTCCAGGAAGGTTGTTCGGTGTCTCAGCTTCAGCCGGTTCGCGGCACGCATGATCTGTTGCCGGACGAGATGCGCCGCTACCGCTTGGTGGTGGACACGGCGCGCGCGGCGGCGGAATGCTTCGGCTATCACGAGATGGCGACGCCGATCTTCGAATTCTCCGAGGTGTTCAAGCGCACGCTCGGCGACACCTCCGACATCGTCACCAAGGAAATGTACACCTTCACCGATCGCGGCGGCGAGACCATCACGCTGCGGCCGGAGGGCACCGCCAGCGTGGCGCGGGCGCTGATGTCCGGCGGCTTGTCGCAGAACCTGCCGCTCAAATATTTCTACAGCGGCCCGATGTTCCGCTACGAGCGGCCGCAGAAAGGCCGCCTGCGGCAGTTCCACCAGACCGGCATTGAATTGCTGGGCGTGGCGGAGCCGCTGGGCGATGTCGAGATCATCGCCACCGGCGTCGAGTTCCTGCGACGCCTCGGCGTCTGGGAGCGCTGCTACCTGGAGATCAACTCGCTGGGCGATTCCGAGAGCCGCAAGAATTACCGCGAGGTGCTGGTCTCCTATCTCAGCGGCTACAAGGACAAGCTCAGCCAGGAAAGCCTGGAGCGGCTGGAGCGCAACCCGATGCGTATCCTCGATTCCAAGGACGAGGGCGACAAGAAGATCGTCGCCAACGCGCCGGTCTATTCGGAGCATCTGAACCAGGCGAGCAAGGACTTCTTCAGCCGCGTGCTCGAAGGGCTGGACGCGATCGGCATTTCGCCTGCAGTCAATCCGCGCCTGGTGCGCGGCCTCGATTATTATTGCCACACCTGCTTCGAGATCATCTCCGACGATCTCGGCGCGCAGGGCACGGTGATGGGCGGCGGCCGCTATGACGGCTTGGTCGGCATCATGGGTGGCCCGGAAACACCGGGCGTGGGCTGGGCCAGCGGCGTCGAGCGCTGCATGATGCTGCTGGAGAAGGATCCGCCGGCGCGCCGCCCGGTCGTCCTGGTGCCGGTCGGCGCCGCAGCGGAACGGGAATGCCTGATCCTGGCGGGCCAGTTGCGCCAACGCGGGCTTTATGCGGAACTCGGCTATTCCGGCAACGTGGGCAAGCGCATGAAGCGCGCCAACAAACTCAACGCGCGTGTCGCCGTCATCCTGGGCGATGACGAGCTCGCCAAGAAGGTCGCGACTGTGCGCGACCTCGATTCCGGCGAGCAGCGCGAGATCGCCATGGAACAGCTGGCCCAGCAGCTCGAAGCCTACTAGCAAGGCCGCCGGCATGGGCGGCGCCACCTTCCTGATCGTCGGGGTCAATCACCGCACCGGCCTGCAATTGCTGCGTGAGCGGCTGCAGGGCGATTCCGGCGATGTGCTGCGCCTGCTCGGCCGCTGCCGCGACAACGGCATCGACCAGGCGATGGCGGTGGCGACCTGCGACCGTTGCGAAGTCTGGTGCGTGACGCCGGATG
>DASZQC010000349.1:0-1654 GCA_035549815.1 Dongiaceae bacterium | reverse complement strand
AGCGTGCTGCTGAGCAGGAAATGCAGGCGCAGCCGCGGGTCCCTGGTCGAGGTGATCTGCAGGAGCACCGCGAAATAGACGACGAAAAGCCAGAGTGCATACAGCCGGTCGATCAGGAAGGTGATCAGCGGATGACCGAGCAAGGGCTGCAGAAGTGCCCACGGATCGCGCCCAAAATGCAACATCCGGTCCGTGTCGTGGAGAAACATGTCCAGGCTGAAGGGGTGGAAAACCGGGATCAGCGACTTCATCAGCGAAAAGGAATTCGTCAGCGCCGGCCACACCGCCAGAATGGGCAGCGCCAGGAAGAGGCGCTCGTGGCTCAACAATTCGGTGAAGATAAGCCGCCAGAATTCGCGGGTCTGGATCGAGATCTTGCGGATGATCGCGGTGTGAAAGATCCAGATGCAGAAGACAACGGCGAAGCAGGCCACGCAGATGGAAAAGAAGACCGCATAGATCTCCGCCCCGTTATCGAGCACCCGATAGGGGCGGCCGGATACGGCGGACATGCTGTTGGCGACCATCAGCCAGAGGGCGACAAGTGCGAGGAGCAGGCTGTTCTGGCGCAGTGCGCCGATAAGATCGGAGAGCCAGCCGGGTCTGGCGACCGCAACGGGACTCGTCGCATCAAAGGGACTCGACATGGCAAGGCCGCGCTGGCTGGCAGGATTGTGAAGGGGGAGTATTGGCCGAACCGGTTAATGAACCCTGAAGTGCCGTGCCGCAGAACCTTCAATGCCGGTCCGGCATCCGCTAGGGTACTCCGCCGACGGAGAGACCAGGAAAGACAAGAGATGGCAATTCTCTATGCGGACGACCCGAACGACGCCGAGGCCTGGGCCAAGGCGATCACCGCGCTCGATTCCAGCCTGGAACTGCGCTTCTGGCCGGACTGGGGCGATGCGTCGGAGGTGGATTTCGTCATCGTCGGCGGCAAGGCGCCGGGCGATCTGCGGCGCTTTGCCAATCTGCGCGCGATCCAGTCTACCTGGGCGGGCGTCAACCACCTGCTGACCGATCCCGGCCTGCCGCCGGAACGGCCGCTGGCGCGCATGGTCGATCGCGGCCTGACGGTGAGCATGACCGAATATGTGGTGATGCATGCGCTGGACCAGGCGCGGCGCGGACCGGAGTTGCGCGCCGCCCAGCGCGCGCGGCGATGGCTAGACCTGCCGCAGCGTCCGCTGCGCGACATTCGCGTCGCGATCCTCGGCCTCGGCACGCTCGGCGCCGATGCGGCGTTCCAACTGCGCGACCTTGGCTTCGCGATGCGCGGCTGGAGCCGCAGTTCGAAGTACGTGCCGGGCATCGCCACCTTTGCCGGAATCGAAGCACTGTCGGAATGCCTGGAGGGTGTCGAGATCCTGATCTGCCTGCTGCCGCTGACGGAAGAGACGCGCGGCATCCTCAATGCCAAGGTCTTCGCACAGCTGAAGTGCGGCGCCAGCCTGATCGATGCGGCGCGCGGCGCGCACCTCGTGGAAGCCGACCTGCTGCAGGCCCTGGAGGAGGGGCGCTTGTCGCACGCGGTGATCGACGTCTTCGCGACCGAGCCGCTGCCGCCGGAACATCCGTTCTGGAAACATCCGGCGATCACCGTGACGCCGCATGTCGCGGCCATCACGCGGCCGGGCACGGGCGCTGAAGACAT
>DASZQC010000348.1:0-2892 GCA_035549815.1 Dongiaceae bacterium | reverse complement strand
GATCAGCCGTCCCATTCGGTCCGCCTGGTCGCTCATCACGGCGAGGAAACGCTCGCGCGCGGCCGGATCGTCCTTGGCTGCACCTTGTAGCGTCTCGACGAAGCCCTTCAGCGATGCCAGCGGCGTGCGCAACTCGTGGCTGGCGTTGGCGACAAAGTCGGCGCGCATGCGTGCGAGCCGGTCCTGCTCGGTCAGGTCGCGAAAGGAGATCAGAACAGCGGGCGCAGTCGAAGTCATCCTTCCGTGCTTCAGCGGCGTGACGGTCGCCAGGCGCCGGCGCTCGATCGGCACGCGCTCCTGCAACTCGACGGCGGCGGCCTCTCCGGCGGCGAGAGCGCGTTCCACCGTGCTCAGAAAGCCCGGATCGCGGCTGATGGAGGCGAAATGGCCGTTGCGGCGTCGCGGCCCGAGTTGCACCTCCGCGGCAGCATTGAGGTGCAGGATAAGGCCGCTGCGATCCAGAACCACGACCGGCTCGGGCATGGCGTCCACCGCCATGCGCCAAAGCTTTGTGTCCCGGTCTGATTTGCGCGTAGGTGCACTGCCGGCCGCGGATTCGGGCGCGCCGGCGGGCCAGAATGCCGCCCACGCCGCCGCGGCGGCCAGCCCGATTGCAGCAACCGAAACGGAGAGCCCGCCGACAATCACGAAGAAGGCGGTCAGAAGGCCAAGGAGCGCAAGCGCCCGAAGCCGCGCGGACAGGTTTGCCGCCACCTGCTCCAGATGGAGGGCGAGCTGCCGGCGCAACACCGAGTCGCGTATGTCCGCAAACTTCACCACGAACTCATACTACCACGAACGGAGGAAGCGATCGTCTGTCTGCAGCGGGGCGTTGAGGCTGGCCCAACTATGCTTGTGGCGCGGCCGGCGCGTTGATGCCACCCTGCGGGGATCTTGAGCGAGGGACGGTCATGGCGCAGAAGCCGAAGGTGCGCAGCGGCATTGTGGGATCCGGATTTGCCGCCAGCCTGCACTACGAAGGTATCCGGCGCGTTTACGGAACGGATGTCGATCTGACAGGCGTGTTTTCGCCGACATCCGAGAACGCGCGCCGGTTCGCCGAGCCGCGCAGTCTGCACGTGTATCCGAGACTGGAGGCGATGCTCGATGACGTCGAGCTCGTCCATGTTTGCGCAAGTCCGGCCGCGCACGAAGCCATTGCGGTAGCCGCTCTCTCGCGCGGTGTGCACGCCGTTGTGGAAAAGCCGCTCACCGGCTGGTTCGGGGACGGCAGCGCCGACTTTGACGCGCGGACGGCGCCGAGGCAGCGGGCGCTCGAAGGGGCGCTGGCCAGCATCGACCGGATGCTGGAGGCGGAAGCCAAATCCAAGGCGATGATCCTGTATGCGGAAAACTGGGTCTATGCGCCCGCGATCCAGAAGGAGCGCGACATCATCGAGAAGACGCGTGCGCAGGTGCTCTGGATGCACGGGGAAGAGTCGCATTCCGGCTCGCACAGCAAGGCCTACGGCTTCTGGCGTCTGAACGGTGGCGGGGCGTTGATCGGCAAGGGTGTGCACCCTTTGACCGCCGCGCTTTACCTCAAGCGGGTGGAGGGTCGCGCGCGCTCGGGAAAGCTCATCCGGCCAGTTGCCGTGAGCGCGCGCACGCATTCCTTGACGCGGCTCAAAGGATTTGAGGACCGCGGCTACCTGCGCACCGACTATCATGACGTGGAAGACTTCTCCGCGACGCACGTGGTGTTTGAGGACGGCACCGTCGCCGATATCTTCGCGTCGGAAGTGGTCATGGGCGGCATCCACAATTGGCTTGAGGTGATGGCCGGCAACCATCGCGCCATCTGCAACATCAATCCCAACACGGCGATGCAGACCTATAACCCGGCGGAGGAGCAGTTTCGCGACATCTACGTGGTGGAGAAGATCGGCACCAAGCAGGGCTGGGCGCCCACCGCGCCGGATGAGGATTTCATCACAGGGTTCCCGCAGGAGATCGAAGCGTTCTATCGGGCTGTGGCGAGCGGCGAGCCTCCGGAAAGCGACAGCCGGCTGGCGGCCGACTGCATCTCGACGGTGTACAGCGCCTACCTGTCTGCCGAGCGCAACGGGGCGGAAGTGCCGGTCCGCTCGTATTGAGACCTACTTCTTCTCGAGCAGGATGCGCCCCCGGCTCTGAATAATGGTCTGCACGGTCTCTGCGAACTTGTGCAGCAGCCACGGCAACATGACCTCCAGCCTGACGATGTCGCTCCCGACCTCGATATGGCCGGCCGCAAGCTGGCCGAGTGCGCGCACGCGAAAGTCCATCCGGTCGCCGGACCAAGTCTCCTGCTCGACCTTGAGCAAGGGAAACATCGAGGAAACTCGGCCCAGCGCCGGCATGATGCGGCGGAGAGCCTCCTCCTTGCCGAGGGTGTGGGATACGGTGACGATCAAGGGTTCGGCCATGGATCCCGGCCGCTATTTCTTCCAGAGAGCACCCAGGACAAAGCCGATGATGGCGGCGGCGGCCAGCGTGCCCATCGGCCGTTCCTTCATGGACTTTTCCACGTAAGGCTTGAAGTTGCGGACGGCTTCCTGAGCCTTTTCGGCGTATTCCTGGGCCTGGCCGGCAAACTTCTCGGCCATTTCCTGCGCGTTGTCCCCGAGGTCGTTGGTCTTCCGCGAGCCGTTGGGTCGCTTCCCGTCGCCATCATCGAGCGGATAGTCGGGGTTCTGTTGTGCCATTGTTGTCTCCGTTGCTTTTGAAGAGAACGCCCAAGACCGAGGTTGGTTCGATCCCGCGCGTTGGAGGACGAGATCGGCCGCATGGTTGAATTCTTGCGGCCGCAGACGCAAGGTGTGCCGCGAGCGCGACCGTAGGCATCATATCATGGGGGCAATATGCCGAGATGGGTACGATATTTGGGCGCATCCCTGATCCTGCTGGCAG
>DASZQC010000347.1:0-15570 GCA_035549815.1 Dongiaceae bacterium | reverse complement strand
ATGGCGCGCTCTTTCCATTCCTCGTAGCGCTCGGTCTCCATCTGGCGCGCGATGCGGCCGAGATAGCGGCTCTGTAGCTCGCGCGCGAAATCCGGATATTGCAGGCGCAGGGCCGACAGCGCCTCGTCGACGGCGCGGCTGCGCTCCAGGATCAGGCCGCGGATCTCGATCGCCGTTTCTTCGCCCAACAAAGCAGTCAGGCGGTCGCGGCAGAAATCCAGCATCTCCGCCAGGATCAGGCGACGGTTCAGCAAGGTCTCGAACCGTTCCGCCAGGCTCACCGCCAGCGGACGGTTGAGGCCGAGCCGGTGGTTGAGCCAGATGGCGAGCTTCATGCGCCAATCGTGGCGCAGGGTCTGGCGCCCGGCCGCCTGGTAGCCGCGGCGGCCGCCATAAAGCGCCGCTTCGCGGAGGCGCCCGGTGTCGGTCAGCAGGGTCGCGGCCACGCGGCGCGGCATGATGCCGTCCTTGAAATTCTCGAAATAGCGCACTTCCTCCTGCGCGCTCAGCATCGCCAAGCCGACGCACAGCAACTCGTCCAGCATGAGGTCGCCCTGCCGCTCGCGCAGTTTGCGCAACTCCTGAAGTTGCGGCGCATAGCGCGCGGTAACGGCGTGGATGGCAGTCGCCTCCAGCCCCTCGCGTTTGCCGATGGCGCGCACCTCTTCGTCGATCTCTTCCACGGCCAGCGACAAGGCGCGATCGCGCAGGCCGCGATCCAGCACCGACAGGCGATCCAGCTTCAGCCAGTGGATGACGAGGCGCAACGTCGTGCCGTTGATGAACAGGGTCATCAGCACGAAGCCGGTGACGCCGGTGGCGATGAAGTCGCGCAGCTCTTCCGAGGCGCTGGGATGCTCGACCACCGCCAGCGCGAGGGCGAGCGAGATAGCGCCCCGCATGCCGCCCCACATCACCACCAGCTTCATGCGGTTGTCGACATGCTCCGCGACCCCGGTCGCGGTCAGCAGCGGCAGCAGCCCGCCCACCACGACCAGCCGCGCCAGGAAGGCGGCGCAATAGAGCGCCAGGATCAGCCCGACCTCGGCCCAGGTCGTGCTGCGCAGGATCTCCGGCACCAGCATGGCCGCCAGAAGGAAGATCAGCGAATTGGCCCAGAAGCCGAGCTGGCCCCAGGCGCCTTCCATCTGCTCGTGCGTGCGGGGCGACATGCGGGTGCGGCCGAAGGAACCGACAACCAGGGCCGCGATCACGCAGGCGACGACACCGGAGACGTGAAAATAATGCTCGCCGACAAAGAAGCTGAGATAGGCGAGCGCCACGGTCAGCGTGATCTCCGCCGACACGAACCCTCTCAATAGCGGGAACAGGTAGCAGACGCCGATGCCCATAGCCGCCCCGACCAGCGCGCCGCCCAGGAACTTCACCAGGAAGTCGACAATGACGCCGCCCCAGGCCGCCTCCTGCCCGCCCAGCAGCATGCCGGCCAGCATGGAGAACAAGGCGATGGCGGCGGCGTCGTTCAACAAACTCTCGCCCTCCACCAGCATGGTCAGCCGCTTGGGCGCGCCGATCTCCTTGAAAATGCCGATCACCGCCGCCGGGTCGGTGGTGGCGACGATGGCTCCCAGCATCAGACAGGCGATCAGCCCGTAGTTGGACATGCTGGCCAGGGTGAAGCCGACCGCGAGCATGCAGACGATGACCGCGATCACCGCCATGACCAGGATCGGCGCGATGTCGTTCATCATGCGCCGCACGTCGACGGCGAGCGCGGCCTCGAACAGCAGGGTCGGCAGGAACAGGACCAGGAACGCTTCCGAGGAGATGTGGAAGTCGCCGAGCACGGTCAGAAAGTCGGTCGCCATCTCGCCTTCCGGCGCATGGCCCCAGGCGCCGACGGCGAGGCCGAGCAGGCTGCCCGCCACCGCCAGCAGCACCGAATAGGGAAGCTTCAGCCGCGCCGCCAACCCCGGCAGCAGCGAGGTCAGCGCCAGCAGCCCGGTAATGCCGAAAACGATGAAGCCGATGTTATGCATGCGCGGCTAGCTTGCCTCGGCGCGAGGCCGCGCGTCCTGCCCATCCGTCACATTCCGCCCCAATTCCCTGCCCTTGGCCCCAACTCTACCCCGCCTTGCTCTTGGCTTCATAGACGCCATCCCAATCGGCGGGTGGCGGCGCGGCGCGGTAGGCGGCGATCCGGGCGGCATAGAGGTCGTAAAAGCCCTGCAATTTGTCGTCCGGTAGGGCACCGGGCAGGTCCGTGGGCAAGGCGGCGGCCAGGCGGCGACATTCGGCCAGGGCGGCCTCGGCCGCGTCCCATTCCTGGTCCCGATAGCTCTCCAGCAGCCGTTCCTGGGCGGCTTCGAGCTGGCGGAAATCCTCGCGTCCCGCGAAACCCGCGTCGCCCAGCCCGGTGAAGATGCGGATCGGCAGCACCTTGCCCTTTACCCGCACACGGTCCAGCTCCAGCAGCGCCAGGCTCGGCGCGCCGCTCGCCGTCTCCTCCCCGATCACCAGGTCGACATGATAGGCGGGCGACAAAGCCTCCAGCCGCGAGGCGATGTTCACCGTGTCGCCAAAGACCGTATAGTTGAATCGCTGGTCCGATCCCATGTTGCCGACAGAGCCACTACCCGAATTAAGTCCGATCCCGATGCGAATGAAGATTGCTGGATCATCCGCGGTCGCCGCAGCCGCGCGGGATTGGTTCAAGCGCCTTAAGCTCGCGCGCATATCGAACGCGGCCAGGATGGCCTGTTCGGCATGATGGGGAACATCGAGCGGCGCATTCCAGAACGCCATGATGCAATCGCCGATATATTTGTCGATCGTCCCCGCGCGATTCTGGATGATCGATGTCATCGGTGTCAGGAACGCGTTCATCAACTGCGTGAGCTCTTGAGGCTCGAGCGATTCGGAGATCTTGGTGAAATCCCGGATATCGGAAAACATCACGGTCAGCTCGCGCAGCTCCCCGCCCAATTTCAGTTGTTCGGGATGCTGACTCAAACGGTCGACCAGGATCGGCGATAGATATTGCGCGAAGGCGTGGCGCACGAACTTCTTTTCACGTTCGGTGCGCAGATAGTTCCACAAAGTTCCGCTGCCAAACATCGCCGTGGCGGCAAGCGCCGGATAGATCGGATCGAACAGGAAGCCCTCGGCCGCGAACTGCCACCAGGATGCGGCAATGGAGCCGGCCACCGCGACCACCAGAACGATAGCCCCGCCGGTAGCGCTGCGCCGATATAGGAGGCCAAGCAACACCAGGCCGAAAATCGCAAGCGCGACGATCTCCAGCATGTCCGCATAGTAGGGCCGATCCAGATAGGCGCCGGCGACAATCTGCTCCAGGATCTGCGCGTGGATTTCAACACCCGGCACATAGGGGGAGAGGGGCGTTGCATGGATGTCTTTCAGACCTTCGACCGTCGCGCCGATCAGCACGATGCGGCCCTGCACCTTTGCCGGATCGAAGTCCGGCACCAGAACGTCTGCGGCCGAGATATAGCGTTCCAGCCGCGGGCCGCTGTCATAAAGCAGCAACTCGCCATTCGCGTTGACCGGGATGATGGCCTGGCCGATGCGCATCTTGTCGATGCCCTGCAGCCAGAATTCATAGCCAATGCCGAACAAGGAGACGGTCTTCTTGTTCGACAGCCTGATCTGCGCGGTCTGGCCGCCCAGCGCGACGCGCAAACTGTCCGCCGCCAAACTGGGAAAGACGGTGTCGCCAATGCGTGTGACCAACGGGACACGACGGACGATGCCGTCCGGGTCCGGCAATCCGACCTGTACGTCGCCCAACCCATGCGCCGCCGCGAACAAGGCCGGCAGCGGGGCGATGGGAAAGTCGCCGCCTTGTACAAAGGTGGCGGCTTTCAACTCAGGATCGCCGATTTCGGTGATGCCGAACTTGGCGTCGAGCGTCCGCCCCCGTAGCGCCGAGTCATTGGAATAGGTGAAGGCAATGATGGAGGGTGTGCGCCGCAAGGTTTCGGCGAATTCCGCGTCCGGATCAGGCAGCGTCGCGAGTTCCGTCCGCACCGGATCATATCGCGGATCGGCAGGCAGACTGACCGCGACCGCCGCGGGCGAGGTCCGGTCCGGCTCGGCGAACAGCACGTCAAAAGCAACGGCCGCGGCGCCGAGTTCGGTCAGGCGGTCGGCGATCCGGGCCAGGGTGATGCGCGACCAGGGCCACTGGCCGAAGACGGCCAGCGATTTCTCGTCGATGGCGGCGATGGTGACGGGCGATGCCGGATCATAGGCGCGGGGCTGCAGCCGCTGATAGGAATCAAAGGTCAAAGCGCGCAATTGCTGGAGCGGCAGGGGATCGATCCAGCGCAATGCCACGGCGCCGACCAGGATCGCCGCGCCCAGCACAAGGTCCCAACCGCGCTTCATCCGCTTCCCCTGAATAGAGCGGCAGATTAGAGCAGTCCATTCCCAAATAGAACCGGTTCTGCCGGAGCGATTTTCGGCAAGGGGGAGGAAGCGATTGCAGGCGGTAGTGGGACTACCGCCAAGATCGCTGACGCTGCCCTTGCCGAAAAGCGCCCGGCCCTTCGGGTTCGTCGTGGGCGGGCATCCGCGGCGTCAGGCCGCTTGCCCGTAGTCCCACTACGGGCTACGCGGCCTTCCTGGCGGGCTGCCTCACCCACGGCGAACAGAACCGATTCTATTTGGGAATGGACTGCTCTAGCATCCCGACTCGACAGGAAAACAGGGGCGGCAAACGATCATGAAAGCGGGCTTGGCTCCGACCAGCGTCATCTACCGCAAGCCGGCGGTGGAAAGCGCGGGCGGCGTGGTGGCGGCACAATCGCGCGACGCGGCGGCGGCCGGCGCGCGCATCCTGGCGGCGGGCGGCAATGCGGTCGACGCCGCGGTGGCGACCAGCCTGGCGCTGGGCGCGGTGGAGCCGTGGATGAGCGGCCTGGGCGGCGGCGGCTTCGCCACCATTTGGGACGCCAAGCGCAAGGAAGTCCGCTGCCTCGATTACGGCATGGTGGCGCCAGCCGCCCTCGACCCGAACGATTATCCGCTGACCGGCGGGCCGACCAATGAAGGCTTCTTCGGCTGGCCCGGCGTGGTCGATGACCGCAATATCATGGGCCCCTATTCCATCGCCATTCCCGGCCTCGTCGCCGGCCTTAGCCTCGCGCACAAGACCTATGGCAGATTGCCCTGGGCCGATCTGGCGCAGCCGGCCATCGCGCTGGCCGATCGCGGCCTGACGCTCGATTGGTACGGGGCGGTCTCGATCCTGGTCGAATCGAAGCTGCTCGCCAAGTTCGACGAGACGCGCAAGACCTATCTGCCTGAAGGCCGCGTTCCGCCGCCCTTCGAAGAGGGCGTCGTCACCTTCCTGAAACTCGGCCGCCTCGCCGACACGCTGCGGCAACTGGCGCAGGAAGGGCCGGACAAGTTCTATGCCGGCGAGATCGGCCGGGCGCTGATCAAGGATCTGGGCGCGATGGGTTGCCGCCTGTCGCAGAACGATCTGACCACCTATCAGGCGCGCTTCATCGATCCGGTGGAGATCGCCTATCGCGATGCGCGCGTCTTCGCGCCCTCGGGCCTGACCGCCGGCCCTACCCTCGCCCGCGTGCTGGAAGGCTGGTCGAAGCATCTGCCGCCGGCCAAAGGCGCGCCGGACGCCGCGCATTTCCGCGCCTATGCGACCGTGCTCGATCAGTGTTATCGCGACCGCCTCGCCAATATGGGTGAGCAGAAGAAAGAGCCGCGCGAGACCTGCACCAGCCATTTCAGCGTGGTGGACAAGGACGGCAACATCGTCGCCTGGACGCAGACCCTGCTGTCGCGCTTCGGCTCCTTCGTCATGTCGCCTTCGACCGGCATCATGATGAACAACGGCGTGATGTGGTTCGATCCGGTGCCGGGCAAGCCGAACTCGATCCGCGGCGGCGCCAAACCCTTGAGCAACATGTGCCCCACCGTCGCGCTCTCCGATCGCCTGGGTGCTGTCGGCATCGGCGCCTCCGGCGGACGCAAGATCATGCCCGCAGTGGCGCAGATTCTGTCTTTCCTGCTGGATTTCGGCATGGACCTGGATGCCGCGTTCCACTGCCCACGCATCGATGTCAGCGGGCCGGGCCTGGCGCTGGTGGATCGCCGCCTGGGCGATGAGACCCTGCGCGCCATTGGTGCGTCGATGACGGCCGAGTTCACCGATCTTGCACCCTATCCCGCGCAATTCGCCAATCTCAGCGCGGTGCAGGCCGCTCCCCTCAAAGAGTCACAGGGCGGAAAATTCCTCGGCGCCGCCGACCTCGCTTCCGCCTGGTCCGGCGCCGTGTCGCAAACCGAGATTCCAGCTTGAGAAAGCACGTCATCATGATCCGCCATGTCCTGCCGCTGTTCTGCGTTCCCCTGCTTTATATTGGGGCCGCATCGCCCGGTTTCGCCGACCCGATCGTGGCGGAAAAATCCACCACAGAGACGACGATTGAACTGCAGGACGGCGCCTACCTCATCCACACCGTCAACCGCCGGCACGACATCGCATCCTTTTTCGATGACCGCGACGGCAAAGGCGTGATGCGGCGGTTCCTGGTGCAGAGCGAGATCGACCGCGTGACACGCGAGGCCGACGATCAGGAGATCGACACGCAAAGCTCCGTCCTGCGCGTCACCGCGCGGCCCTTGTCGCAGACGGGCCTGGGCGAAACCAGCCTGAATATCCAGACCGATGCGGACGAGGTCGCCGTTTCCGGCCCCTATGTCGTCACCACCATCTGGGGCTGCTGCGTGGAGCAGCCGGCGCACGAGGTCTATTCGCTCTATTCCGGCAAGCGCCTGTTCAGCGCCACCGGCCCGGGCGATTTCGGCGACTGGCTGACCATGGGCAAGAAGGGACCGACCTATGACCAGCGCGTGGTCGCCGCGCATTTTGCCATCACCGCGCGCGACCGCGCCGAACTGGGCGAGGACGAGGATCGCGTGGCAATCATCACCTATGCGACCGAGGCGGAGCCGCTGCAGCGCGTGGCGGTCAGCGTCGCCGGCGGCCGGTCCGGCGACCTGCCGCTGGAATGGAACGTGAAGCTGCTGTGGATCACGCCGGACCAGCCGGAAGGCGTCGAGCACAATTTCTTTAACATCGATGGCGACGCGGCCACGGTCTATACCGGCATCAAGCTGCGCATCCAGTTGGACGACACCAACCGCATCGAGATCCCGCTGGAAGCCGACCGCCTGGTGCCAGGCAAGGCAACCCTGCCGGACGGGTTCGCCGTGGTAGACGTGCCGCTGCAATAGGCATTATCGCACGACCTCGCCCGGCTTCATTTCCAGCGTCAGGCCGAAATCCTTGAAGCCGATGGCGCGCCAGAAGGCGATGGCATCCGTGTTCCAGATTGCCGCCTCGAGCTGCAGCGGCTGGTCCTTGGGGAAGTGTTCGCGACGCAGCCGGTCGATGATGATGCGGCCCAGACCCTGCCGCCGCTGATCGCGGCAGATGAAGAAATGCCGCAGATAGGTGCCGCGCTCCTCCGGACACCAGGCCGCGTAGCCGCAGACGCGCCCCGCGTTGCGGAATACCAGCACGCGATATTCGCCGTCGACCCAGCGCGCCATGCGCGCCCGCAAGTCTTCGATCGGCAGCATATAAGGATGCTGCTCATCCTCCATGAGCTGGAGGTTGAGCTCCGCCAGTTGCGGCACATCGGCCGCGGTGGCGAGAGATATCTCGATGGCTGCGTCTGCGGTCATCGCCGCAGACTAGACGATCATGCGTCGTTGGCGAAGGTCTTGACCAGGCGCAACGCTGCCAAGCCGCTCACCACCTGTCTCGACGAACGACGCGACCACAAGGTCGCCCACAAGCTCAGCGGCAGGTTCACGAAAGTATCGGTCGGCGCCGGCGGCAATTGACGCGGCGAATGGGTGCGCGTGCGCTGAAATCTGAAAATCTGGGACCCGTGCATTTCTATGGTGCTCCCGGCTCGTCCTCGCCCGACAAGCCGCGTCTTCAAAAAATAAAAGGCACGCCGGCGGGCCTTTGGGGACGGGGTTGGCCCGCCGGCGCGGCGTCTTAGCGCCCCACAAGGAAAGCTTTCCAAGTGGGATCCGGACGCCAGAGCAATCGCAAACTTAGGGATAGGGGTTATCCCGCAACGGTGCGTTGGGGGACGTCGCCGTTGCAGGAATAGATGTAGGCGCATCACGGCCAAAAGCCTGTGACGTGCCGCACAGGCGCCATATCTAAGCGGTGAGCCTCTATAACTTATTGGTAATATTGAGAAATATTCGATTTTTGCGAGTGAGTTTCGGAGCTGCTCCGACGTCCAAAATGGCGCCTCGTGATGACCGTCACATGATGACAGTCGAGGCTATATCGATCGGTCGTGGAGAGCTGAACGCGGCGGCTTAGAACGCTTCCGCCGGCATCGCCATCAAGGTCTGCCCGCCGGAGGTCAGCGTTGTGAACAAGGTGTTGGTCTCCGGCAGCAGCTTGACCATGAAGAAGCGGGCGCAGGCGAGCTTGCTCTCGTGGAACTGCGCGTTGTCGCCGTCCTTCTTCGCGAGCGCGATCTCCGCCATACGGCACCACATATAAGCGAGCGCGGTCAGGGCGAAGAGCTTCAGGTAATCGGTCGCGGCGGCGCCCGCCTCTTCCGCGTTTTTCAGGCCCTGCTGGCCGATCCAGGCCGTCGCCTGCTGCAGCTTGGCGAAGGCCTTCAAGGTCGGCAGCGCGAAGTCCATCATCTCAGGCTTTTCGCTCGCCGCCTCGAGATATTGGCTGACCGGATGGAAGAAGCGGCGCAGCAGCCGGCCCATGTTCTGGCCCAGCTTGCGCCCCACCAGATCGAGCCCCTGGATGCCGTTGGTGCCTTCGTAGATCTGGGTGATGCGCGCGTCGCGCACCAGCTGCTCCATGCCCCATTCGCGGATATAGCCGTGGCCCCCGAACACCTGCACGCCCAGATTGGCGGCATTGAAGCCGTGATCGGTGAGGAACGACTTCACGATCGGCGTCAGCAAGGCAACGAGATCGTCGGCCTCCTGCCGGCGCTTCTCGTCCGGGTGATGCTGCGAGATGTCGAGCTCCATGCCGACCCAATAGCTGAGCGCGCGGCAGCCTTCGGTCAGCGACCGCATGGTCAGCAGCATGCGCCGCACGTCCGGATGCACGATGATGGGATCGGCGGGCTTGTCCGGGAACTTGGCGCCGCTGAGCGCGCGCATCTGCAGCCGGTCCTTGGCATAGGTCACGGCGCCCTGATAGGCGGCCTCCGACAAGCCCAGCCCCTGCATGCCGACGGCCAAGCGCGCCGCGTTCATCATGGTGAACATGGCCGACATGCCCTTGTGCGGCTTGCCGACCAGCCACGCCTGCGCGCCGTCGAAATTCATCACGCAGGTCGAGGACGCCTTGATGCCCATCTTGTGCTCGATGGAGCCGCAGCGCGCCGCGTTGCGCGGACCCGGATTGCCGGAGGAATCGGGAATGAATTTCGGACAGACGAACAGCGAGATGCCGCGGATGCCGGCCGGCGCGTCTGGCAGCCGCGCCAGCACCAGGTGGATGATGTTCTCCGCCAGGTCATGCTCGCCGGCGGAGATGAAGATCTTGGTGCCACTGATCTGGTAGGAGCCGTCGGCGTTCGGCTCGGCCTTGGTCTTGATCAGGCCGAGGTCGGTGCCGCAATGCGGCTCCGTCAAACACATCGTGCCGGTCCAGACACCCGAGACCAGCTTGGGCAGGTACGTCTGTTTCTGTTCGTCGGTGCCGTGCAGATGCAGCGCGTTATAAGCGCCGTTGCTGAGGCCCGGATACATGCCGAAGGAGAGATTGGCCGAGCAGATCATCTCCTCGACCGCGAAATTCACCACCTTGGGCAGACCCTGCCCGCCGTACTCCGGATCGCAGGGCAGGCTGGTCCAGCCGCCCTCGATGAACTTGGCATAGGCTTCCTTGAAGCCCTTCGGCGTGCGGACGACGCCATTCTCGTACTGGCAGCCTTCCTCGTCGCCGGAATGGTTGATCGGCTGCAGCTCATTCGCGGCGAATTCGCCGGCCGCTTCCAGCACGGCGGAAACAAGGTCCGGCGTCGCATCGGCGAAGCCCGGCAGCTCGGCAAGCTTGTCGGCCTGGAGCAGATCGAACAGGACGAAGCGGATATCGTCCAAAGGCGCTTTATAGGCTGGCATATCTCTTCCGTCTTTCTTCGCTTCGGCCCCCTCCCTCGCCCTCCCCCTTCTGGGGAGGGGATTTCCTTATTCCCTCCCCCGGCACGGGGGAGGGTTGGGGTGGGGGCAGTTGCAGTGCTCAGTTCCTCAACGGCTTTCCTGTCGTCAGCATGTGCTCCATGCGCGCGAGCGTGCCTTCGGTCTTCACCAGTTTCATGAAGGCGGCGCGCTCCAGCTTGGTGACCTGGTCTTCGGTCATCACTTCCGTCATGTCGGTCTTGCCGCCGCTGAGCACTTCGGCCAGCGCGTCGGAGACGACGACATCGTGCGGCAGCGCCTTGCCCTGCAGCGCGAAGCCGTGGACGACGAGATTAAGGCCAGTGCGGCCGCTCGGCCCGGGCAGGCGCAGCTCGGCGGGCTTCGGCGGCTGGTAGCCATCGGCCAGCATCTTCAGCGCACGCGCCTTGGCATCGGACAGCAGACGGTCGCGGTTCATGGTGATGCCGTCATGGGCGCGCAGGAATTTCAGCTCCTTCGCCTCCGCCGCCGACTTCGCCACCTTGGCCAGCGAGATCGCCTCGAACGCGCCGCCGACCGGCGGCATCACGCCTTTCGGGTCCTTCGGGCCCGGCTGATGGCGCAGCAGCATCTCCTTGCAGCCGCCCCAGCCCGGCACCAGACCGACGCCAACCTCCACCAGGCCCATATAGGTCTCGGCATGCGCCTGCACGGCAGCGCAATGCAGCAGGATCTCGCAACCGCCGCCCAGCGCCATGCCCGACGGCGCGCCGACGACGGGGAAGGCCGCGAACTTCAGCGATTTGTAGACCGCCTGGCCCTGGCCGATCAGGTCATCGATCATCGGCCACAGCGCGACGTTGGCGGCGAACAAGGCAAGGCCGACATTGGCGCCGACGGAAAAATTCTCCGCCTCGTTATGGATCACCAGCGCCTTCATCTTCTTGCCGACATGATCCAGCGCCTGCTTGACCATGCCGAGCGAATCCTGATCCAGCGAATTCATCTTGCTGTGGAACTCGAGGCAGGCCACGCCATCGCCGATGTCCCAGAGCGAGGCCGAGCCGTTCTTCAGGATCGGCTTCGCGCCAAGCTTGATGTCGGAGAGCAGCAGAACGCCCTCCGCGCGCGTCACATCGTAATAAGCGCCATCGGTGCCGAGATATTGCGGCTTGCCGTTTTCCAGCCGGTAGAAGCCGCCGGCCTTGGCCGCCGCTTCGAGCAGCTTCGGTACCTCGCGCTTCTCTTCTTTCAGCTTGTCGGCGAACCACGCGGCGCCGAGCTGGTCGATCATCTCGAACGGGCCGCGCTTGAAATTGAAGCCGGTCTTCATCGCCTGGTCGACTTCGACCACATTGTCGGCGATCTCCGGCACCAGGGACGCAGCGTAGCTCAGCAGCTTTGACAGCACGACCCAGGCATATTGCCCGCCCTTGTCCTTGTGCGTGACCAGCACGCGCAGGCCGCCCTTGGCGGCGTCCGCAGAGTCGAGACGTGCCGTGGTCGACGGCGCATAGACTCCGGTCTTCAGGTCGATCGATTCCTTGACCCGCCCGCCGCCTTCGGTGTTCAGGCGATAGAAGCCGCCTTTGCCTTTGCGACCGGTGTAGCCATCGGCGATCATCTTGGCGAGCAGCGGCCAGTCGCGGCGCAGCTTCACGTAAGGATCGTCCGGCTTCAGCGAGGCCGCCATGCTCTTGTCGACATGCGGCATCAGATCGAGGCCGACCAGATCGAGCAGCCCGAAGATGCCCGTCTTGGGCGCGCCGATCGGCCGGCCCATCACAGCGTCCGCCTCCTCCACCGTCAGGCCGAGGTCGAGCGCACCGGTCACCGCCGCCTGCATCCAATAGACGCCGATCCGGTTGGCGACGAAGCCCGGCGTGTCCTTGGCATGGACAATCGTCTTGCCCAGCATGACATCGCCGAACTCGGAAACCACCTGGATCGCTTCTGCCCTTGTCTTCGGGCCGCCGACCACCTCCAGCAGCCGCATATAGCGCGGCGGATTGAAGAAGTGGGTGATGCAGAAATCCTTGGCGATGCTGTCCGGCAAGCCCGCCGTGAGCTGCGCCAGCGGAATGGTCGAGGTGTTGGAGGACAGAATCGAGCCTGCCTTCCTTTTGCCTTCCAGCTTCTTGTAGAGGTCCTGCTTCAGATCCACGCGCTCGATAATCGCCTCGACGATCCAGTCGACATCGGCGAGCTGGCCCAGATCGTCTTCCGTGTTGCCGGGCGTGATCAGGCGCGCCGCGGCCTTGGACATCAAAGGCGCGGGATCGGCTTTCAGCAATTTGTCGATCGCGCCCTTGGCGATGGCCGAGCGGTCCGTGGCATCCCCCTGGTTTCCTGGCGGCACGATGTCGAGCAGCAGCACGGGCACACCGGCATTGGCGATCTGGGCGGCGATGCCGCTGCCCATCACGCCGGCGCCAATGACGCAGGCTTTCTGGATGGTCATGCGGCCTCCAGGATCGTGGCGATTCCCTGGCCGCCGCCGATGCATTGCGTGGCGAGGGCAAACTGCTTGCTCTCGCGCTTCAGGAGGGCGGCCGCCTTGCCGGTGATACGGGCGCCGGTGGCGCCCAGCGGATGGCCGAGGGCAATGGCGCCGCCGTCGATGTTGATTTTGTCGAGATCGAGCTTCAAGTCGCGCGCGCAGGCCAAGGCCTGGGATGAGAAGGCTTCGTTCAGCTCGACGATGTCGATGTCCTTGATGGTGAGGCCGGCGCGCTTCAGCGCCTTTTCGGTGGCGGCCACCGGGCCGATGCCCATGATCTCCGGCGCGCACCCGACCACGGCGCTGGACTTGATTCGCGCCAGGATCTTCATGCCGTTCGCCTTGGCATATTCTTCCGACGTGACCAGGCAGGCCGACGCGCCATCGGTCAGCGGCGAAGAGGTGCCGGCGGTAACGCTGCCATTCTGGTCGAAGGCCGGCTTCAAGCCGGCCAGCGCCTCCAGCGAGGTCTCCTCGCGGATGCAGCCGTCGCTGGTGACATTCTCCTTGCCGGCCGGAATCGCGATGATCTCGTCGGTGAACTTGCCCGCCTGCCGCGCGGCGGTCGCCAGGCGATGGCTGCGCACGGCAAACTCTTCCTGCTCCTTGCGGGCGATCTGGTATTTGCGCGCAACGTTCTCCGCCGTTTCGCCCATCGACATGTAGGCGCCCTTCACCGCTTCCGCGAGCGCCGGGTTCGGCATCGGATTGAAGCCCATCATCGGCACGCGGCTCATCGATTCAACGCCGGCGCAGATGAAGGCCTGCCCGGCGCCGGTAGCGATCGCACCGGCGGCGATGTGGATCGATTGCATGGAAGAACCGCAGAAGCGGTTGACCGTCGCCCCCGCCACGGTCTGCGGCAGGCCGGCAATCAGCGCGATCAGGCGCGCGACGTTGAGGCCCTGCTCGCCTTCCGGGAAGGCGCAGCCGAGGATCAGATCCTCGATATCGTCCGGCCTCACGCCGGTCTTGGCCAGCAGCCCCTTGACCACATGTGCGGTCAAATCGTCGGGCCTGACCTTGGTCAGCGCCCCCTTGCCGGCGAAGTGGAAGGGGGACCGGACATAGCCGGCAATCACCGCCTTGGTCATGATTGCAACTCCGTTTGCAGGGCCTTGGCCCGTTCTTCGTCGATGAGAACTTTTTTCTGGATCTTGCCGATCGCCGTCTTCGGCAGCTCGTCGCGGAACTCGACGATCTTCGGCATTTCGATGGGCGACAATTTGTCGTGCAGGAAGCGGTTCAGCTCTTCCACGCTCAGCACGGCGTCGGTCTTCAACGCGATCACCGCCTTCACCGTCTGGCCGCGATAGGGGTCGCCGACGCCGATCACCGCGCATTCCTTCACCGAAGGATGGGTATAGATCGCCTCTTCCACGTTGCGCGGGTAGATCTTGAAGCCGGAGGCGATGATCATTTCCTTCAGCCGGTCGGTGATGAAGACGAAGCCGTCTTCGTCGACGCGGCCGACATCGCCGGTGTGCAGCCGACCGTCGATGATGGTCTCTGCCGTCGCGTCCGGGCGGTTCCAGTAACCCATCATCACCTGCGGGCCGGTGAAGGTGAGTTCGCCGATGTCGCCGGGCGGCAGCACGGTCTTTCGGTCATCCAGCGACACGACCTCGCAGATCGTGCCCGGCACCGGCAGGCCGATCGACCCGGCCTTGCCGCCGGTCGACGGCGGATTGACGCAGGTGACCGGCGAGGATTCCGACAAGCCGTAGCCTTCGACGATCCGGGCGCCGGTGCGACGCTCGAAATCCTGGCGCACTTCCATGGGCAGCGGTGCACCGCCGGAGATGATCATCTGGATCGAGCTCAGATCATAATCGTCGATGCCCGGCGTGCTGCTGAGCGCGGTGAACAGGGTCGGCACCGCGCAGAAGGCCGTCGGCTTCTTCTTCTCGATCAGCTTCAGCAATCCCTCCGGCTGGAAGCGCGGCACCAGCACCATCTCGGCGCCGACCGACAGCGACCAGTTCATGACACAGGTCATGGCGAAGGCGTGGAACAGGGGCAGGATGCCGACCGACCGCACGGCGGCCTCCGGGCAATCGCCGAACCACAAGGTCACCTGCTGCGCGTTGACGTCGACATTGGCGTGGCTGAGCGCGGCGCCCTTGGCGACGCCGGTGGTGCCGCCGGTATATTGCAGCAGCGCCAATGTCTTAACCGGGTCGATGGCGGGCGGCGTCACCGCGCCGCCATTGTCGGTGAGGTCATCGAACGGGATGAAGTGCAGATCGCCTTCGGTGTGGGCAAGTTGCCGCGACATGGCAAAGGGCGCGAACAGCCGCTTGGCGAAGGGCAGCGACTTGGGCAGCGAGCAGACGACGATGCGCCGCAACGGCGTGCGCTCGAACTGGGGCCGCAGCTTGGCGACCAAAGCCTCCAGCCCCATGGTCACCATGATGGCGCAGCCGGAATCCAGGATCTGATGCTCGATCTCGCGCTCGGCATAGAGCGGGTTGAAATTCACCACCACGCCGCCGGCTTTCAGGATGCCGAAATAGGCGATCACGAAATACGGGCAGTTGGGCAGGAACAATCCGACGCGGTCGCCCGGCTGCAGCCCCTGATTCAGCAGGCCGCGGGCGAAACGGTCGGCCAGTTGCTTGATCTCCTCGAAACTCCAGTGGCGGTCGAGGAAATCGATGCAGGATTTCGACCCATGCTTCTCCGCCGCCTCGTCGAGCAAGCGGTAAAGCGGCCGCGGCTGGAACCTGGCCTGCCAATCGATCCCCGGCGGATAGCTTTTCTGCCAGGGCCATTGCGCCATCTGGGGCGCCGGGACTGCCATGTTGCCTCCTGATCCGGCCGATGCCCCCTCGAGGTCTTCAAGAAGACCGGCACGGCAACCGGTATGCTCGCATCCTGTTCAAAAATAGACGAATGTTTAGTTAATAGATGGGGATTCGGGCCGGCCT
>DASZQC010000346.1:0-2966 GCA_035549815.1 Dongiaceae bacterium | reverse complement strand
TCTAGAAACAGCGGAAGTCGGCTTCGATCTGCGCCAGACGCAATTGGTCGACGATGCCTTTCAGCATCGTCATCTCGCGGAACATCGCCGTATTGTCGCCGGAAACATTGGCCATGCGGATGATGGTGTCGGCGCGTTCATAGGTGTCATAGGGCAGGATCGAGGCGACGGCATCGATGCTGCAGGAGCAACGCCGGAGCATATCCTGGGTTTCTCCGTTGGCGGCCATGCAGCCGATCACGTAATCGGTGACGACCTCCGTCGGATAGGCGTTCGCGTGCGCCTGCTGCGCTGCAACAGCGCTGCCTGCGAGTGCAGCGCCCAGGAGAGTGAGGGATGCCACGGTGCTTCGCATGGTCATGGAACCTTCAGCTACGGCCGCGAAATCGCGAGTGACGAGATCACAAGGCCACGGCAGGATCAACTGGCCATGAGGCCAATCCTCACATGGGACAGACGGGCATGATTCCGAGCGCCTTGGTGTCCACCCTGCTTACGGCGATCTCCGGCTATACCGGCTACGCCATTCCCGGCGAGTTGCCGCGCATCACTCCGATGTCGCATGCGGCGCTTGCGGATCGTGTTTGCGGTCGGCCTTGCGGCATCATGGGGTTCACCTTGCCCAGCGGCGAGATCCTGATCGACGAAGCCTTGCCGATCGGCGGCGATCCGGCGGCGACCAGCATCCTGGTGCATGAGCTGACGCATTTCCTGCAGATACACGGCGTTGCGCATCCTGTGCCGATGGATTGTGGCCGGTGGCAGGCGCGCGAGCGCGAGGCGTTTGACGTGCAAGTGCGATGGCTGCGCGACAATACGGATTCTATCCGAACATTCTCCGTGCAGTTGGTGCGGCTGAATCTAGGTGCCATGCACGCTTCCTGCCCGGATGACGCCACGCCATTTGGTCATGCGTTGGGGCATTGACGGAGCTTCGTATTGCGATGCCGAAAACTTGGCCCAAAGGATAAGAGCCGGTGGCCCGATTGCGCTGGCATGCGAAAATCGCCGACCCTAGGATGAGTTGTCGGCAGTGCCGGCACAAAAGCAACGAACGCATTGGCCAACACAATTTGGACTGGGAGAGTTGACCATGAAGATTTGGAAGACTCCGCGGTTGCGCGAAATCTGCGTCGGCATGGAAATTAACAGCTACGCCTGCGCGCGCCTCTGACCTGATCCTCCGCCGCGCGGCAAGCGGGTCGCTCTAAAGCCAGGTGTCGCAGCCATGGATGTGGTGGTGCTCGGTTCCGCGGCCGGCGGAGGTTTTCCTCAATGGAATTGCAACGCGCCGACCAGCAAGCGTGCGCGTGAAGGTGCGGTGCGGGCCAAGTGGCGCACGCAGGCCTCGATCGCGGTCAGCGCCGATGGCAAGAACTGGGTGATGCTGAATGCCTCGCCCGACGCAAGGCAGCAATTGCTGCAGACCCGCAGCCTGTGGCCGCAAGAGGCGCCGCGCCATTCGCCGGTGCACGCGGTTGTCCTGACCAGCGCCGAGGTCGATCACGTGGCCGGATTGCTGTCGATGCGCGAAAGCCAGCCCTTCACGCTCTGGGGCACTGAGCGGGTGCTCGATCTGCTCAAGGAGAATCCGATTTTCGACGCGCTCAACCCAGATTTCGTCGAGCGGCGGGCTTTCGCCCTCGATCGCCGTGTGGAGATCGCGGGCCCGGGCGGGCCGCTCGGCCTCGCCATGACCGCCTTCGCCGTGCCGGGCAAGGTGCCTTTGTTCCTGGAATCGCGCGACCCGCAGCATCTGGGCGGCGTGGCGGAAGATACGATCGGGCTGGAAATCTCCGCCGGCGGACGGTCGTTCCACTATGTGCCGGGATGCGCGCGCATGACGCCGGAGCTGGCCGAGCGGCTGCGCGGTTCCGATCTGGTCTTTTTCGACGGCACCTTGTGGTCGGATGACGAGCTGGTACGGCTCGGTATCAGTCATAAGACGGGCCAACGCATGGGCCATATGAGCATCAATGGCGGTGCGGGAACCCTTTCGGTCTTCGACCGGCTGGATGTTCGGCGCAAGATCTTCATCCACATCAACACCACCAACCCCGTGCTGGATGAGGATTCGCCGGAACATGCGGAGGCGGTGGCGCATGGCTGGGAGATCGCGGAGGACGGCATGAGGATATCGCTATGACCGGGCTGCTCGGCCCCGCGGAACTGGAAGCTGCGCTCCGCGCCATCGGCGCCGCGCGCTACCACAACCTGCATCCCTTCCACGCCCTGCTGCATGGCGGCAAGCTCAATCGGGGCCAAGTCCAGGCCTGGGCGCTCAACCGCTATTACTACCAGTCGATCATCCCGATGAAGGACGCCGCCATCCTGTCGCGCGCGCCCGATCGCGAGTTCCGCCGTGCCTGGCGCCAGCGGGTCGTCGATCATGACGGCACGGAGCCGGGCGAGGGCGGCATCGAGCGATGGCTGTATCTGACCGACGCCATGGGGTTCCCGCGCGACTACGTGGTTTCCGGCGCGGGATTGCTGCCGGCGACGCGCTTCGCCGTCGAAGCCTACCTGCATTTCGTGCGCGAGCGCAGCCTGCTGGAGGCGGTTGCCTCTTCGCTGACCGAGCTCTTCGCGCCGGCGATCATCGCCGAGCGGGTGGCCGGGATGCTGGCCGGCTACGATTTCGTCGACAAGAAGGCGCTGGCCTATTTCGACAAAAGGCTGGACCAGGCGCCGCGCGATGCCGATTTCGCCATCGACTTTGTGAAGCGCGAGGCACGCCTGCCGCAGCAGCAGCAGGCGGTGCTGCGGGCGCTGGAGTTCAAATGCGACGTGCTGTGGGCGCAGCTTGACGCGCTCTATCATGCCTATGTCGCCCCCGGCCATGTGCCGCCCGGCGCTTTCAGGCCCGCCGCATGACCGCCGCCGCGCCCCTCTCCGGCGCGGTTCGCCCCGGCCTGGCGCCGGGCGTCCGCCTGACCTTCGACAAGGCGCGCGACTGCTGGGTCGTG
>DASZQC010000345.1:0-6454 GCA_035549815.1 Dongiaceae bacterium | reverse complement strand
ATCAGGTCGATCGGATTGACCGGCGCATCGCCCAGATCGGCGATCCGCGCCAGATCGTACGGCGCGATGCGGCTGACATGATGCACCTTGCGCATGAAGCTCGACATGTTGCGGATCTCGCGCGGGCCATGCCGCGCACCGGCGCGGTTGGTGGTGCCGCCGTCCCACGGCACGCCGATCAGCGCGATGTCGAGGAGCGCCGGATCGGTCACGTGCGGCAGGCGCATGAAGGTCGGAATGGCGCCGAAGCGCGGGACCAAAGCGGCATCGACCGGCTGCGGGTTCGAGTTCGGCGCGTCGTTCATGAAAGGCTCCCAGAGTATGGAAGCATGATGCCTCGGTTGGAGCGTGCCGTCACGCCCAACGGCCCTCTGGCCCGGACGACTGTAGCAAACTGGATTATCGTCCAAAATTTCGTCGCGTGGTTGGTCGCAGCCCACCCCGCCGTCATCCCATGGCTTGGCCATGGGATCCACGAGTTTGCCTGAGGCGACCGAGCCTTCACATAGAAACTCGTGGATGCCAGGGCCAAGCCCTGGCATGACGAGAATGGTCTTTGAGGCCAATGCAGCGGATAAATAGGCCCCGGCTCAAGGCCGGGGTGACGATTGGGCATTGGGCTGCGGTTGCACGAACTGCTCTTACACCTTCTTCCAGCTCGTCCCCTGCGGGCCGTCTTCGAGGAGGATGCCCTGGGCGGCCAGCGTGTCGCGGATGCGGTCGGCTTCGGCGAAGTTCTTGGCCTTGCGCGCCGCCTTGCGGGCTTCGATCTGGCGCTCGATCTCGGCGGCGTCGATCCCATCGGTGGCTTGCAGCCAAGCGGTCGGACTCTGCTGCAACAGACCCAGGAGCGCGCCGGCGCCGAGCAGGTCGGCCTTGGCGGCGCGGATCTCCGCCGCACTCGTCGCCTTGTTGAGCCTGGACAGCAGTTCGTGCATCTCCGAGATCGCCAACGGCGTGTTGAGATCGTCCGCCAGAGCCGCCAGCAAATGGCTGGAAATCTCCGGCGTCGCCTCGACGTCGGCGTGCTTCTGCAGCGCGCCATAGAAGCGGTCGAGCTGCGCCTTCGCGTCCCGGATGCCGTCGCGCGTAATGTCGGTCGGCTGGCGGTAATGCGAGGACAATAGCGCCAGGCGGATCGCCTCGCCGCGATGGCCCTCTTCCAGAAGCTCGTGCACCGTGAAGAAGTTGCCAAGCGACTTCGACATCTTCTGCCCGTTCACCTGGACGAAGCCGTTATGCATCCACAGCCGCGCCATCACCGGCGTGCCGTGGGCGCAGCGGCTCTGCGCGATCTCGTTCTCGTGGTGCGGGAAGATGAGGTCGATGCCGCCGCCATGGATGTCGAAGATTTCGCCGAGCAGCGTCCCAGACATGGCGGAGCATTCGATGTGCCAGCCCGGTCGGCCGCGGCCCCACGGAGACTCCCAGCCCGGCTGGTGCGCGCTGCTCGGCTTCCACAGGACAAAGTCGGCGGGATGCTTCTTGTAGGGCGCCACCTCGACCCGCGCGCCGGCGATCATGTCGTCCAGGCTGCGGCCGGAGAGCCGCCCGTAATCCGGCATCGCGGGCACGTTGAACAGCACATGGCCCTCCGCCTCGTAGGCGAAGCCCTTGGCGATCAGGGTCTGCATCATCGCGATCATCTGCGGCACGAACTCCGTCGCCCGCGGCTCCTGGCTCGGCCGCATCGCGTTCAGGGCGCCCATATCGTCATGGAAATACTTGGTCGTGCGCGTGGTGATGGACGTGATGCTCTCGCCGCTTTCCTTCGCCGCATCCATGATCTTGTCGTCGATGTCGGTGATGTTGCGCACATAGGTGACATGCGCGGCGCCATAGGTGTGGCGCAGCAGGCGGAACAAGGTGTCGAACACCACGACAGGCCGCGCATTGCCGATATGGGCGAAGTCATAGACCGTCGGGCCGCAGACATACATGCGGACATTCTTGGGATCCAATGGCGCGAACACCTCTTTCTCGCGCGTCAGCGTGTTGTAGAGATGGATGGTCATTGCATGTCCGATCCCGGTGATTCTCACCCGATATGAATGCCGTCATGCCAGGGCTTGGCCCAGGCATCCACGAGTTTCTCGACCACATCCGAGATGCGGCAGGCAAACTGGTGGATGGTCGGGCCAAGCCCGACCATGACGGACAGAGACTGCTGACGAAGCTGAAGCAACCTCACGCCGCCTCTCCCCGCAACCTTTTCAACGCCCGCTCCCGCCCGATCAGCGGCAGGAGCAGCTTCAGTTCCGGCCCGTGATCCGCCGCGGTCAGCGCCTGGCGCAGGGGCATGAACAGCTCCTTGCCCTTGCGCCCCGTCGCATTCTTCACCGCGTTGGTCCAGGCGCTCCAGGTCTCGACCGTCCATGGTTCCGGCGGCAGCAGCTCCGCCGCCTGCTGGGCGAACCCGGCATCGGCGATCTGCGGCTGGATCGGGCCCTTCACCACCGCCTGCCAGGCCGCGACATCCTCGACCTTCTCGACGTTGGCGCGGGCGGCATCCCACACCGCGGCGTCGATGTGGCCGAGGCCCAAAGCCGCCAGGTGGCTACGCGCTTCCTCGAACGGCAGGTGATGCAGCAGCTTGGCGTTCAGGTGCCGCAGCTCCTCGGGATCGAAGCGCGGCGAGGATTTGCCGAACTTGCCGAGATCATGCGTGGCGACCAGATCGTCCAGCCGGTGCGCCGGGCTCGCCGCGTCGCCGGTGCCGATGCGCGCCAGATAGGCGTTGATGGCCATCGGCTCCAGCCCGCTGTCGCGGAGCTGACCGATGGAGAGGGAGCCGAGCCGCTTCGACAGCCCCTCGCCCGCCGCGTCGACCAGCAGCGGCAGATGGGCAAAGACCGGCGCCTTGGCGCCAAGGGCCTCGAAAATCTGAATCTGCGTCGCGGTGTTGGTGACGTGGTCGCTGCCGCGGATGATGTGGCTGATGCCGAAGGCGATGTCGTCGACAACCGAGGTGAAGGTATAGAGATAGGTGCCGTTCTCGCGCACCAGCACGGGATCGGACTGACTCGTTTCGTCGACATGCTGGGGCCCGCGCACCAGATCGTCCCAGCGCACATCCTCGGGCTGCAGCTTGAAGCGCCAATGCGGCTTCAGGCCCTGCGCCTCCAGCTTCGCGCGATCGGCATCGGTCAGCTTCAGCGCCGCGCGGTCATAGATCGGCGGCTTGCCCTGGCCGAGCTGGATCTTGCGCTTGAGGCTCAGCTCCTCGGCGGTTTCGTAGCAGGCATAGAGGCGGCCGGATGCGCGCAGCTTGTCGGCGGCGGCGTCATAGATGGCGAGGCGGACGGACTGGCGGTCGAACAGGTTCCAGGTCAGGCCGAGCCAGGTCAGATCGGTCTTGATCCCTTCGGCGAAGTCTTCGGTGGAACGTTCGAGGTCGGTGTCGTCGAGGCGCAGCAGGAATTCGCCGCCGGCTTTCCTGGCGAACAGCCAGTTATGCAGGGCGATATAGATATTCCCGACGTGCAGCCTGCCCGTCGGCGAAGGGGCGAAGCGAACGCGCACATTCATGACGACAAGAGCACTCCATCAGCTTTTCGCCTTGAAGCCGTTGGTGATCGGATAACGCCGGTCGCGACCGAAGGCACGGGACGTGATCTTGACCCCCGGAGGCGCCTGGCGGCGCTTGTATTCCGCCAGATCCAGCATGCGCCAGACCCGGACGATAGTCGCCCGGTCATAGCCTTTGGCGGCAATCTCGTCCACCGTCATTTCGCCCTCCACCAGGCATTCCAGGATGCCGTCCAGCACGTCGTAGGGCGGCAGGGAATCCTGGTCGGTCTGGTTGGGCTTCAGCTCGGCCGAGGGCGGCTTGGTGATGACCCGCTCCGGCATGACCATGCCTTTCGGGCCCAGCCCGTCCAGCGGGTGATTCTGGTTGCGCCAGCGGCTCAAGCTGAAGACCTGCATCTTGTAGATGTCCTTCAGCACCGAATAGCCGCCGCACATGTCGCCATAGAGCGTGGCATAGCCGACGGACATTTCCGACTTGTTGCCGGTGGTGACCAGCATGTGGCCGAACTTGTTCGACATCGCCATCAGGGTCAGGCCGCGGGCGCGGCTCTGGATATTCTCCTCGGTCGTATCCGAGTTGCGCCCGGCGAAGCTCTTTTCCAGCATCTGGCCGAAGGCCTTCATCGCCGGCTCGATCGACACCACCTCGTAGGAGATGCCGAGCGCCTTGGCGCAGGCCTCCGCATCCTCCAGGCTGTCGCGGCTGGTATAGGGCGAGGGCATCATCACCGCGCGCACCTTGTCGGCGCCCAGCGCATCGACCGCAACCGCCGCGGTCAACGCGGAATCGATGCCGCCGGAGAGGCCCAGGATCACGCCGGGGAAGCGGTTCTTGTTCACGTAATCCTTCAGGCCCAGCATCATCGCCTGATAGATCTTCTCCAGCAGCGAGAATTCGGCGGTGATGTGCGCCGGATCGCAGCTCCATCCCTCGTTGGTGCGGCGCCAATACGTGACCTCGATCGCCTCGCGGAACTGCGGCAGTTGCGCGCGCAACTGATGCCCGCGGTCGAGGACGAAAGAGCCGCCGTCGAACACCAGCTCATCCTGCCCGCCCACCTGGTTCACGTAGGCGATGGGCAGGTTGGTCTCGTTCTGCCGCGTGATGGCGATGCCGAGGCGCTGATCCATCTTGTCGACCTCGAACGGAGAGCCGTTCGGGCAGAGGATGATCTCGGCACCGGATTCCGCCAGGCATTCCGTGACGTCGCTGAACCACAGATCCTCGCAGATCGGCAGCCCCAGACGCACGCCGCGGAAACTGACCGGCCCCTGCAGCGGGCCCTGCTTGAACACGCGCTTGTCGTCGAAGACGCCGTAATTCGGCAGCTCGTGCTTGTAGCGCGCGGCCGCGACCTTGCCGCCGTCCAGTAGCAGATAGCCGTTCATCAGCTTGTCGCCGTCGAGCCAGGGCGTGCCGACCAGCATCGCCGGGCCGCCATCCGCCGTGTCCGCCGCAAGGTCTTCCACGGCTTGACGGCAGGCCTGCTGGAAGGCCGGCTTCAACACCAGATCCTCCGCGTGGTAGCCTGACATCACCGTCTCGGCGCAGACGATCAGATCGGCGCCCTTCCTGGCGCCGGTGGCCCGAGCCTGGCGCAGCATCGCCAGATTGCCGCTGACGTCGCCGACCGTCGGATTGAGTTGCGCCAGGGCGATTTTCAGTTCGTGGGACATGATGGCCGATCAGTAGATGTGACCTATCGGAGATTAGGGGCTTTTGCGGCCATTGCCACCCTCCTTCCTTGCATGGTGGATACAATTTCCATGCATTTGCCAAGGCTCCGAGGCCGTGGTTCCCTCGCAAGATTGGGGGGCATTGCCTGGAGGACGTATGTCGCGACATTTGATAGCGCTTGCAATGCTGGCGGCGATGTCCGCACCCGCTGCGGCGCAGGACGGAACCCTGGCGACCACGCCGGTGGCGGCGCCCTTGAGCCAGCGATTCGTGCTGATCGTGCTGGACCAGGCGGATCGCGACCTCGCCAAGGGCGACCCCAAGATCAACATGATGTTCGACACCCAGACCGGCCGATCCTGGATCCTGGAATATTCCCGCAAGCCGAACAGCAACGAGCAGGGCTACGTCTGGGTCGAAGTGCCCTACGCCAAACCGCCGACCAATTGAGCTTCGCCCACCCGATGTGACTTGGGTTGCCGGGCCGAACCCCATCGGTCGGCGATGATGAGTTGAGTGTCCCCGCGTATGAACAGCAGCAGACCGCCGCAAGGCACCATCAAGGCCCTGCCTCTCGTCTTCGGCGGGTTCATCGCGCTGGCCAGCGCCATGGGCATCGGGCGGTTCGTCTATACGCCGATCCTGCCCAAGATGGTCGCCGATCTCGGCCTCTCGGCCAGTGAAGCGGGGCTGATCGCCTCGGCGAATTTCGCCGGCTATCTGATCGGCGCGTTGGTCGCCGCCGCGTCCTTCTTTGCCGCGCGGCAGCGCCGGTGGATGCTGGTCGGGCTCGCCTTCAGCGCGCTCTCCACCGCCGGCATGGCCGCCACCACCTCGCTCCCGCTGTTCGTGATCCTGCGCTTCGTCGGCGGTGTCTCCAGTGCCTTTGTCCTGGTCTTCTCCTCGTCGCTGGTCATGGAGCGGCTGACGGCGGCCGGCAAGATCAGGTTCGCCTCGTATCAGTTCGCCGGCGTCGGCACCGGCATCGCGCTGTCGGCGGCGCTGGTGGAGCGCCTCGCCGCAAACGGCATCGCCTGGCAATGGCAGTGGAGCGCCACCGCCTTCCTGTCGCTGCTGGCCTTCCTGGCGGTTGCCGGCCTGATCGGGCCTGCCCCGCAAGGCATCAAAAGCACCGGCAGCAGCACGGCGAATGGCCGCATGAGCGCGCCGCTGCTGGCGCTGGTCCTGTCCTATGGGCTGTTCGGCTTCGGCTACGTCATCACCGCGACCTTCCTGGTGCAACTC
>DASZQC010000344.1:0-17378 GCA_035549815.1 Dongiaceae bacterium | reverse complement strand
GTCCGATATCGACGCATTCATTTCCAAACTGCCGAAGGCCGAACTCCACATCCATATCGAAGGCAGCCTGGAGCCGGAGCTGATGTTCGCGCTGGCGAAGCGCAACAATGTGCGGCTGCCATACCCGTCGGTCGAGGCGCTGAAGCAGGCCTATAATTTCGGCAACCTGCAGGATTTCCTCGACCTCTATTACCAGGGCATGTCGGTGCTGCTGAAAGAGGCGGATTTCTACGATCTCGCCATGGCCTATTTCCGCAAGGCCGCGTCGCAGAACGTGCGCTATGTCGAGTTCTTCTTCGATCCGCAGGGCCACACCAGCCGCGGCGTAAGCTTCGAGACGGTGATCGCGGGATTGAGCCGCGCCCAGGCCGACGCCGAGACCGAGCTCGGCCTGCGCTCGCGCGCCATCATGTGCTTCCTGCGCCATCTGGACGAGGCGGATGCCGAACGCACCCTGGACCAGGCGTTGAATCACAAGGACAAGATCATCGGCGTCGGCCTCGATTCCTCCGAGAACGGCCATCCGCCGTCCAAGTTCAAGAACGTGTTCCGCCGCGCGCGCGAGGCCGGCTTCAAGCTGGTCGCCCATGCGGGCGAGGAGGGGCCGCCGGAATATGTCTGGGAGGCGCTGGACGTGCTCGGCGTCGATCGCATCGACCACGGCAACCGGTCGCTGGAAGATCCGGCACTGGTAAAGCGCATTGTCAGGGACGGCATCGCCTTGACCGTCTGTCCGCTCTCCAACCTGCGCCTGCAGGGGGTGAAGGATCTGCGGCACCATCCGCTGCGGCGCATGCTGGAGGCCGGACTGACGGTCACGATCAATTCCGACGATCCCGCCTATTTCGGCGGCTATATGAACGAGAATTTCGCCGGTGTCGGCGCGGCGCTCGGCTTGTCTAAGGACGAGCTGGCCGGCATCGCCCGCAATGGCTTCAGCGCATCCTTCATCCCGGCCGCCGAGATGCAGAAGGTCATCGCGAGTCTGGCGCGCTGATCAGGCGCTCAGCTCGGCGCGTTGCGCGAGCTGCTTGCGGAAGCGCCGGTCGCGCTTGAGGTGCCATTCCCGGCTCATCGCCTCGCGCCGCGTCGCGTAAGGCTCGACATGGATCAGCACCCAGACCCGGCCGCGCGTCGAACGCGCGCCGCTGCCGTTGTTGTGCTGGATCAGGCGCCGGTCGACATCGCAGGTCCAGCCGACATAGGTCCGGTAACCGCCCTTGCCGAGGCTGCCGAGCACGTAGACGAAGCAGGCCGCCGACGCGGGAGAGGATTGCTTGGCAGCCTTGGCCATGCCTTAGCCGCCGATTTCGCGCGAAAGCACTTCCACGGCCTTGTCGAGTTGCGGATCCTTTCCCCCTGCATATTCGAGCGGGAAGGGGACTTCAATGGTCGGCGCCACGCCGACGCGCTCCAGCCGCTCGCCATCGACCTCGACATCGGAGACCGCGAGCAGCAGCAGGCTGTCATCCTTCAGCAGGAAGGCGCGGCCGGCAAGCAGGGCACCGGCCGTGCGGGTTCCGATGACTTCACCGACGCCATATTTCTTGAAGCCATAGGCCAGCACTTCCTTGCCGCTGCGGCTGCCGCCGTTGATCAGCAGGGCCACCGGCTTGCGCCATTTGACGTTGCTCATGCCCCAATCGCCATCGCGCTCGGTCATCTTCATGGTGGGGCCGAGATCGCCGAAAATATCCAGGTAATAGGGTTGCGCGCCGCCCCACCCGTCGCGCAGGTCCCAGACCAGGGCGTCGACGTCCTTCAGCTTGCCGGCCGAGAGGATCTGCTCCAAACGGTCCTGGTAGCGACCGCCGGCATATGACCAGATGCGGACATAGCCGATCTTCTTCTCGCCGGCCTCGATGACGCGCGCACCCTGCTCCATGGCATTCTCGAAGGCGTCTGCCGGCGAGATCCAGGAGGGTTGCAGCGTGATGGGCTCTACCGGTCCATCGGCCGTGCGGCGGATATGCATGGTGACATCCTGTCCGACCTTGCCGGAGAAGGAACCGATCGGCGCGAAGGGCTTGCCGTCGACATCGACGATCTCGTCACCGACCAGCAGCCCGGCCTTCTCGGCCGGAAGGCCGGCGATGAGGCCGGAGACGAACAGCTTGCCATCGGTCTCCCGGGTGAAGAGGCCGATGCCCGGATAACGCACACCGTCGGGGAACAGCCGCCGCAACTGGCGGCGCAGCGAACCGGAGAAGATATCGACCAACTGGTAATAGGCCGGATCGTCCTGCCGGTAGCGCGCCGTATGTGAGGCGCCGAGTTCCGCCAGCATGCGGTCGATCACTTCCGCCTGCGCGTCCGCGTCTGGCGCCGCTTCGGCGAGCGGCCGGTATTTGTCGCGCATGGCGGCCCAATCGACGCCGTTGAACTTGGCATCGTAGAAGCGCTGGTTCACCAAATCCCAGACCTGGTCGAAGACGGCAAGGTCAACACGTGGCTGTGCCGCCGGCGCCGTTGTCGTTTGCGCGGCGACCGGGGCGGCAAGCCCCAAACCGAGAACGACCGCCAAGAGAATTCTGCGCGTGACCATGTGCTGTTCCGTGAGCAATGGAATGCATCGCATATCAACGCAGCATCGGGCGCTTCGGCCATCCTGCTCAACTCACATCTGCGTCATGGCGCGGAGCGCAGCTTCACCTTCAGCTTCTTCTCCCACGCCGGTTTCGGCCCGTAGGTCTCGGCCAGGAAGTCGATGAAGGCCCGCACGCGCGGCGGCACGTGCTGGCTGTGCGGATACATGGCGTAGATGGCGTGGCCGGGGGGCGGGAAGTCGGTCAGCACCGGCACCAGGCGGCCCTCGTTCAAATCGTCGACGATCTCCCACAGGGATTTCAGCGCCAGGCCGTGTCCGGCCAGGCACCAGTCGCGCAGCGCTTCGCCGCTGTTGCTGTCCATGTTGCCGGACACGCGCAGGATGATGCGGCCCTCCGGCCCTTGCAGCGTCCAGCGGAACTGCTTCGAGCCGGGAAAGCGCAGCAGCAGGCAATTGTGGTCGAGCAGGTCTTCCGGCTGCTTCGGCGCCGGATGCTTCTTCAGGTAATCGGGCGAGGCGACGATCAGTCGCCGGTTGGGCGCCAGCGTGCGCACGATGGAGGTCGAATCCGTCAGCTCGGAAATGCGGATGGCGAGGTCGACGCGCTCCTGCACCAGATCGACCAAGGCGTCGGTCAGATGCAGGCGCACCTGCATCTGCGGGTGGCGCTCCAGGAAGCGCGGCACGTGCGGCGCCACATGCAGCCGGCCGAAGACGGTCGGCGCCGTGACCTTGATCGGCCCGCGCGGCTCGGCATTCACCGAGGTGATGGCGCTCTCCGCCTGCTCCAGTTCGTTCAGGATGACGACGCAATGGTCGTAATAGCGCGAGCCTTCCTCGGTCAGGCTGACATGGCGCGTGGTGCGGTTCAGCAGGCGGGTACCGACATCCTTTTCCAGGCGCGCGATGCGGTTGGAGACGACCGCCGCCGACAGGCGCATGTCGCGCCCGGCCGCCGACAGGCTGCCCAGCTCCACCACCCGCACGAAGATGGCGAAATCCTCGGTATCCGGCATCGGTCGCCCTGGGCCCCCCTGGGATTGTCGCCCATTCCTTGAAGAAGATTATTCATACCATGGCAGGTAGTGGCGTCGGAAGGAAGGGCCGGATTTGGTATTTTTCACGGGTCTGCGCGGTATCAGCGGAGGGGAGCCGCCATGAACCCGGTCATCGCCGATTGGATCAGCCTTGGCTTGCGCTGGGCCCATGTGATGGTCGGCATCATGTGGATCGGCACCTCGTTCCACTTCATCTGGCTGGATGCCAGCCTGCGTCGCGACGCCAAGACGCCGGCCAACCTTGCCGGCTCAAGCTGGATGGTGCATGGCGGCGGCTTCTACCATGCGCAGAAATATCTGAACGCGCCGGCGGAGATGCCGGCCGACCTGCACTGGTTCAAATACGAAGCCTATTTCACCTGGGTCACCGGCTTCCTGCTGCTGGCGGTCGTCTATTATCTCGGCGCCAGCGATCTGCTGATCGATCCGCGGGTGATGGAACTGACGCCGGGCAAGGCAATCCTGATCAGCGTCTGCGGGTTGGCGGCTGGCTGGATCATCTATGACCTGCTGTGCCGCTCGCCGATCGGCGGCAACACCGGGCTGCTGGCCTTCCTGGTGTTCCTGCTGGCGGTCGGCGCGGCCTATGGCTTCACCCATGTGTTCAGCGGCCGCGCGGCCTTCGTGCATATCGGCGCCTTCCTCGGCACCATCATGTCGGCCAACGTCTTTTTCATCATCATCCCGAACCAGAAAAAGGTCGTCGCCGCACTGCTGAAAGGCGAGACGCCGGACCCGGCGCTGGGCAAGCGCGCCAAGCAGCGCTCGCTGCACAACAACTATCTGACCCTGCCGGTGGTGCTGATGATGATCAGCAACCATTACCCGATGATGTTCGAGCATGCGCAAAGCTGGATCATCGTCATCGGCATCCTGATCTTCAGCGGCTTGTTGCGCCTCTATGCCAACCAAAAGAATGCCGGCAAGAAGGGGTCCCACCAGACCGCGCTCCTGATCTATGCGGCCCTGATCGGCATGGGCGCGCTGGGCTTCGCCAGCTATCGGCCGAACGCCAATCTGGAGGCGATGGCTCCCGTGGAGTTCGTCCAGATTCAGGCGATCATCGCGCATCGCTGCCAGGCCTGCCATTCGGCGAATCCGACCGACACCGCCTACAAGGCGCCGCCGAAGGGTGTGGCCTTCGACACGGCGGATCAGATTATCCGCATGGCGCCGCAGATCGAGCGTATGGTGGTGCTGACCAAGGCCATGCCGCTCGCCAACAAGACCGGCATGCTGCCGGAGGAGCGCGACATGATCGCCAAGTGGATTTTCGATTCCAAGCGGAACGTGAATTGAGCCAGCGCTTCAAACAGCCGCCGTCGCAATTGGACCGGGCGCAGTTCCTGCAGCTCCAGGGCCGCGTCTACGAGCATTCGCCCTGGATCGCCGAGAAACTGTGGGACGCCGGGCTGAAGCCCGCGCATGACGAGATCGAGGCGCTGCATCGCGACCTGGCGGCGATCGTCGATGCCGCGCCGCGCGAGAAGCAACTGGCGCTGTTGAATGCGCATCCCGATCTCGCCGGGCGTCTCGCCCTGCGCGGGGAACTGACGGCGGAATCGACCTCGGAACAGGCCGGGGCGGGGCTCGACAAATGCTCGCCGGAAGAGTTCCGCCGCTTCACCGAGTTGAACGATTCCTACAAGAGGAAATTCGGCTTTCCCTTCATCCTGGCGGTGAAGGGCAGGAACCGGGCGGAGATCCTGCAAAACTTCGAGCAGCGCATCCACCATGCGCCGGATATCGAGTTCCGCACCGCGCTGGGCGAGGTGCACAAGATCGCCCTGCTGAGGTTGCGCGACCTCTAGAACGGGGCGATCCCCGGCGCTATCGTGGCCCTCCAACGGAGGGAGCGCCATGAGCCAGACGCCGGACGATTCACTCAGCAGCCGCCACGTGAAGGAGGGCCCGGAGCGGGCGCCGCACCGTGCCTTCTATTACGCCATGGGCTTGACCGAGACGGACATCGCCAAGCCCTTCGTCGGCGTGGTGTCGAGCTGGAACGAATCCGCGCCTTGCAACACCGCGCTGAAAGGCCATGCCGAGATCGCCAAGCGCGGGGTGAGCGCCGCCGGTGGCACGCCCCGCGAGTTCGTCACCATCACCGTGACCGATGGTATCGCCATGGGCCATTCGGGCATGAAGGCGTCCCTGGTCAGCCGCGAGACCATCGCGGATTCCGTCGAGCTTTCCGTGCGCGGCCATTGCTATGACGCGCTGGTGGCGATCGCCGGCTGCGACAAGACCCTGCCGGCGATGATGATGGCGATGGTGCGCCTGAACGTACCGTCGATCTTCATGTATGGCGGCTCGATCCTGCCCGGGAACTTTCACGGCAGGGACGTGACGGTTCAGGACGTCTATGAGGCAGTCGGCAAGTTCCAGTCCGGCCAGATGAGCAAGGAGGAACTGACGGCGCTGGAAAAGATCGCCTGCCCATCGGCCGGCGCCTGCGGCGGTCAGTTCACCGCCAACACCATGGCTTGCGTGTCCGAGGCGATCGGCTTGGCACTGCCGGGTTCGTCCTCTGCCCCGGCGGTGATCGCGGAGCGCGAGGCCTATGCCTACCAGTCGGGCGAGGCGGTGATGCGCCTGTTGAAAGACAATCTGCGGCCGCGCGACATCGTCACCCGCAAGGCGCTGGAGAATGCCGCCGCGGTGGTCGCGGCAACCGGCGGGTCAACCAACGGACTTCTGCATCTGCCGGCGATCGCCAACGAGGCCGGCATCCCGTTCGACGCCTTCGACATCGAGGCGATTCTGAAGCGCACACCCTATATCGCCGATCTGAAGCCGGGCGGCCGCTATGTCGCGAGCGATATGCACAAAGCGGGCGGCGTGACGCAGGTGCTGAAGGCGCTGCTGGAGGGTGGGTTCCTGCATGGCGACGCGATGACCGTCAGCGGGAAGACCATGGCGGAGAATCTGGCGGCCGTGAAGTTCCGTACCGATCAGGACGTGGTGCGCCCAGTGAGCCAGGCGCTGGCGCCGAGCGGCGGCGTGCTGGTGCTGAAGGGCAATCTGGCGCCCGACGGCGCGGTGGTGAAGGTGGCGGGCCTTGCCAACACCAGATTCCGCGGCACCGCCCTCTGCTTCGATCGAGAGGAAGATGCGGCCGCTGCGGTGCAGGAGCGCGCCTACAAGGCCGGCGACGTCATCGTCATCCGCTACGAAGGGCCCAAGGGCGGGCCGGGCATGCGCGAGATGCTGGCGTTGACCGCGGCGATCTACGGCCAGGGCATGGGGCAGAAGGTGGCGCTGATCACCGATGGTCGCTTCTCCGGCGCGACGCGCGGCTTCTGCATCGGCCATGTCGCGCCCGAAGCGGCGGTGGGCGGCCCGATCGGCCTGCTGAAGAATGGTGACATCATCGAGATCGATGCCGAAGCCGGCGCGATCAAGGTCGAGTTGTCGGACGATGAACTCGCCAAGCGCAAAGCGGCGTGGAAGCCGCGCGCGGCGCAGTACCAGTCCGGCGCCATCTGGCGGTATGGCGAGACGGTCTCCTCGGCCCGCTATGGCGCGGTGACGCATCCCGGCCCGGGCCGGCAGGCGGCGGAATGAGCGACGGCAAGTTCCGCAGCTACGCGGAGTTCTGGCCGTTCTATCTGCGCGAGCATGCAAAGCCCGCGACGCGGCGCTGGCACTTCCTGGGCAGCACTTTGGTGCTGATCTGTCTTGCCTTGTTCCTGGCGGGGCAGGGCTGGGGCTGGCTGATCGGCATCCCCATCGCCGGCTATGGCCCGGCCTGGTTCGCGCATTTCTTCGTCGAGCACAACAAGCCGGCGACCTTGCGGCATCCCCTCTGGTCGCTGATCAGCGACGCGCGGATGTACGGGCTGTGGCTGAGCGGCCGCTTGCAGCGCGAACTGCAAAAGGCCGGCGTGGCGGAGCGCTGAGGCCTATTTCGAAATCGGCTGCCGGCCGTCGCGCTCGACGAAGGATTGACCGTCGAAGATCACGGGTTTCTCCCGCTCGCTCCATTGCACGAGGTCCGTCAAGGTCGAGGTCAGATTGCCATAATCCTCGATGGCGACGAATTGATCGACGCGCGGATTGCCCTTGCGCAGCGGGAAGACGCCGTATTCGTACGTGAACAGGCCGCCGGCCGTCGTGGTGCAGGTGCTCTCGCCGATGACCGGCGCGCGCTGCTGGTAGGACTGCCAATAGATATCCAGCCACGGCGCTTCCGGCTCGGTCGGCATCAGTTCGTCCAGGTATCGGCCGAGGATGTTGAAACCGGTGGCTTCTCTGGCCCTGGTCCCGACCAGCCGGTAGCGGACGCGGAACGGATCATGCTCGACATCGAGGATCATGATGTTGGGCAACAGGTCGGCGAAATCCGTCGGCTCGAAATCGGACCGGTCGGGAAGGCCGAACCTGCAGTTGGCCATCCACCATTGATAAAGGCGGCGGACCATCGGTGAGCGCAACTGATCGCTGCTGTGATAGATGCTCATCTGCTTCCCAAGACGCGGACCGCGCGGCCGGACTCCTGACATGGTTCATAGTCGCAATTTTGCTGTTAAGCGACCGTGAACAGAACACTAGACCGTAAGGTCTAGCCCCAAAGAACAACAAGGCGGCGGATGGCCGCTCCGGGCGGGCTCAGTCCACCTGATGCGCGGTGTCGTCCATGCCGACGCGGCGCAGGAAGGGCAGGCGCAGCGAGAAGCTACTTCGGCGCCCGCTTGCGGCGCGGCGGGGCCACATCCGCCGGCGCGGCCTGTTGCAGGCGCAGCGCCCGCAGCTTGGCCATCTGAGCGGAGCGCTCGGCGAATCCCTTGTCGCGCTCGATGCTCTCCGCGCTCTGGACTTGTCCTGCCGCGCGCGCCGGGACGACGACCTCGCGCAGGATGCTCGAAAGATTCGGGGTCCGCGTCTTCATGATGCGGCTCCCTGGTCGTCGAAGCCGCTCAGCGGGGTCAAAGACAGGATGGCCTTTTCCAGTGCGATGCCGCGTCCTGCCATCCAGGCTGTGTCCCCCTGCACCTCGGAGAGGCTCTTTGGCCGGGGCAGCGGCAGGCCGCGATCGTGCGCGTGTTGCGTCAGCGTCATCAACGCGCTGATGGTCGTGGCGTCCAGGCTTTCGCCCGCCGCCTCGCAATCGGGAAAGTCCGGGAACAATGCCCGCCATTGCCCGGCATCGGTCTTTGCAAACACGGTAATATAATGGTGCATGGCCCCTACCTCCGACGTGCGCCGGCACACCTCTGCCCGCGCATAGTGGGTGGTTTCCCTTTGAGTGGTGGAATCGCCGCTGCTGGGCGAAGCGGTCGGGCCGGTGAAGGAAGGGAGCTTACGATCGAGGCCCGTCAATTTGTAAATTGTCCTCCTGAAATGATCAGAGTGCAAGCAACAACCCGGCTACAACAGTAATCAGGCAAAACTAAGGCATCTCATCCGAAGAGACGCCCAATGTTGCAGGAATGTTGTGCCAATCGGTAGCATAGATGCATTCGATATGACCGCGATGTAACAGCGCGTCGCATCGCGCTTGTGATTGAACGCGACGCCCTGGTTCGTTTGTCCCGGTCTGATGATATTTGCGCTTCTTTGGAAGGTGACGCACGGGGGCTGTGGCGCCGCACCAAGTGCGACAGGTCACGGCTTCGAGCTGGCGACCCCGGCGTGATTCGAACACGCGACCTGCTGCTTAGAAGGCAGCTGCTCTATCCAGCTGAGCTACGGGGTCGAACTCTTATCCGTCAGTGCGTCCATCTGCCGACGCGGTCGAACTTGAAGTTGTCGGCATAGGCGCGCGATTGCAGGCGGTGCGGCTTCGGCTCTTCGACCGTGTAGGCATAGCCCTCGCGCTCGGCATAAGCGATGGCTTCTTCCTTGGTCTCGAACTTCAGGGTCACCTGCTGTCGCGTCTCGGCGGCGGAGGTCCAGCCCATCAGCGGGTCAGCCTCGCGCTTCACCGGCGCGTCGAACTGCAGCACCCATTCCTTGGTCTTGCCCTTGCCGGACTGCATGGCGTTGCGCGCCGGCTTGAAGATGCGAACCTGCATATGCCCTCGTCCCAGAAGAGGTTGGTCAAACTTGGCCGGCCAATGGTCGGGGTGACTGGATTCGAACCAGCGACACCCTGCTCCCAAAGCAGGTACTCTACCGGGCTGAGCTACACCCCGACGACCACCGGCAATCGAGCGCGAAGCTAAGAAAATCAAGGGGATTTTGCAAGTGCGGCCGGTTTCCGGGCCGCGTCAGGTGCCGGATTCGATCGGAATTAACCCAGCCAAAGCATGGCCTTGCATGAAGTCGTGGCGCGAGACCAGGACCGCCGCCTGGGTCCGGTTGGCGACCCGCAATTTCCGCAGCATGCGGTGGATCTGGACCTTGATCGTGGCCTCCTTGGCCTGGAGCCGCCGGGCGATCTGCTTGTTCGAGAGGCCTTCGCCCAGCAGCAGCAGGATCTGGATTTCGCGCTGGGTCAGGTTCTCCAGGCTGGGAAGGCCGCTATCCGCCTGGGTGCCGCGCACCAGTTCCGGCGGCAGGTAGGTGGCGCCGCCGGCGGCCATGCGGATCGCCGCCACCAGCACCTCCGGGGAGGCGGAGCTGAGGACGATTCCCCGCACGCCCAGATTGGTCAGGCCTGCCGCCGTGGCCGGGGCGACGCTGGTCATGACCAGGATGACGGGCACGGCGGGGCGGCCCCTCAACTGCTCGCAAATCCGGCCGAGATCCTCATGCGAGCAGGGCGTCACGGAAATGACGATCGCGTCGCAGGACCTGTCCTGGGATTGCGCAGGAGGCGCGCCGGGCATAGAGGCGGCAAACGCCTCATCCGAGGTTTCGGCCGGAAACACCCCGATCGAGGGGTCGGTGCGCTGGATCAGCGCCGCCATGCCCTCCCGATCCAGTCTTGAACGATTCGCCAGAATTACCCGCAGTCCGGCCGCGCCCGGTCCCGCCATCTTCATCGCCTCCGTCTGGTTTGCCCACCTGTGATCTGCCTGGCGGGCCTTTGGGCGCCTCCCGGTCGCGGCGAATCGCCCTAATCCCCATAATCAGTACGGCTTTATGTTCATAACTTTAACGATTGGACGAGGCAAGTACATCGAAAGTTACAAAAGTTACCCGTTCAGATTGTTTTGCATAGCCGTTGATCTATTCGAGATGAACTTAAGTAATTGTATGATGTATATTTAGAAATATCAGTAATTTAGAACATTTTTACAGATAATCGCGATGATATCCCCAGAGTTTCGGTAAGTGACCGTCGATCAGATCAGGGGGACTGCAATGGCTTACGGCGATGCTCATCCGCAGGCGCGGCTCGATGGCGACCGGCGCCTGGCTTTCATGCTGATCGGCGAGGCCGATCGGTCGAATCTGCGCGAATTCTGGAAAAGCGTGGAGCCCGCGCTGCGCGACATGCTCGAAGGATTCTATCGCCATGTCGGCAGCCAGCCTGAACTGGCGCGGCTGGTCGGCGATCAGGGGCCTCGGCTGAAGCAGGCGCAGCAAAATCATTGGGCGCGGCTGTTCTCCGGCGCGTTCGACGAAGCCTACATGAACGGCTCCCGGCAGATCGGCCTGGCGCACAGTCGCATTGGGCTGGAGCCGCGCTGGTATATCGGCGGCTATGCCTTCGTGTTGCGCCGCCTGATCGAGCTGGCGGCGCGCACCTATCGCCTGCGGCCGCAGCGCCTGCGCGACGTGGTGACCTCCTTCACCGCCGCCGTGCTGCTGGACATGGACCTGGCGATCTCGGTTTATCAGGAGGCAGTCATCGCCGAGCGCCAGCGGCGGCAGGAGCGGACCTCGGCGGCGATCACCGATTTCGACCAGGCGGTGAACCAGGCGCTGGGCAAGGTCACCCAGGCCTCCGAGGGATTCCAGTCGACCTCGCGCACCTTGGCGGTCAGCGCGGAAGAGACGATGCGCCAGTCCGGATCCATGGCCTCGGCCTCGCAGGAATCGGCGACCAGCGTGCAGACCGTGGCCGCCGCGACCGAGGAGCTTTCGGCGTCGATCGCCGAGATCAGCCGGCAGGTCACGCAATGCACGTCGATCACCCAGCGCGCGGTGAGCGAGAGCGAACGCACCTCGCAATCCTTCCGCGGCCTGGCGGAATCGGCGGAGCGCATCGGCGACGTGGTGAAGTTGATCAACAACATCGCCAACCAGACCAATTTGCTGGCGCTCAACGCCACCATCGAGGCGGCGCGCGCCGGCGAGGCCGGCAAGGGCTTTGCCGTGGTGGCGTCGGAGGTGAAGAACCTCGCCAACCAGACGGCACGGGCGACGGAAGACATCGAAAACCAGATCCGCATGGTGCAGGAGGCGATGACCGAATCCGGCGGCGCCGTGCGGACCATCGGCGACACCATCACCGAGGTCAGCCAGGTGACGGTTGCCATCGCCTCGGCGATCGAGGAGCAGAACGCGGCCACGCAAGAAATTGCCCGCAATGTGCAGCAGGCCGCCGCCGGCACCGATGCCATGGCGCGCAACGTCGCCGGCATCGACGAGGCCGCGCGCGGCACCCGCAACAGCGCGGCTTCAATCCTGGAGGCGGCGGAGTCCCTGCAATCGGCGGCGGGCGGCCTGCGCCGGGACGTCGCCCAATTCTTCGAACGTGTGCGGGCGGAATGATCCGACGGGAACGCGATCCGATCGCCGACCGGCCGGCCCGGCCTTTATACGAACAAAGGCGCCTGGAATGACCGGCAGCGATGTGATGCAGGCTGAGGAAGGGACAAATACGGAATCCGCCGAAGGCGAGACCGGTTGCGGCGGCCTCTGCACCGCTTGTGCGCGTGGTGGTGCGGAAGCCGCCTTGCCGTGCCTCAGCGATCACGCCAGTCCGGCGCTTCGGGATCACTTTCTGCGCGCGGTCCTGATGAACATGTCCGAGGCGGTGGTGGCGATCGACGCCCGCGGCATCATCCTGTTTTTCTCGCCGGGCAGCGAACGGTTGCTGGGCTATGGCAGCCAGGAGACGGTGGGACGCAACGTCTCCATGCTGATGGCCGGAGAGGACGCCATCCATCACGACCGCTACGTCCATGACTACCTGCATCACGACCGGCCGCGGATCATCGGCCGCACCCGCCAGGTCACCGCCGTGGCGAAGACCGGCGAACGCATCGCCGTCGACCTCCGCGTGGTGCCGCTGAACCTTGGCGGCATGCGCCTGTTCGTCGGCAGCATGCGCGATGTGCGCGAGCGGGTGCGTCGCGAAGCGCGCCTGGCGGCGGCACGGCGCCAATCGGCGGAGCGCAACGTGCAACTGCGCGACGTGCTGCGCAGCGTCAGCGAGGGCATCTGCCTGTTCGACAGCGATTTGCGCCTGATCGCGGTCAATCAGCGGTTCCGCGACCTGTTCCATATGCCGTACGACAAAGTGCGCCGCGGCGCCTCGTTCCACTGGCTGATCGCGCGGCAGACGAACATCAGCGGCATCCACAGCCCGGATCCGGCGGCCTATCGCGCGCAACTGACCGAGCTGGCCGAGCGGCGGGCGGGTGGCACGATCAAGGTCGAGCTGGCGGGACGCACTGTGGTGCGCATCGTGCTGACGCCGTTGCCCGACGGAAGGTTGGTCATCACCGCCACCGATGTGACGGACGAGGAAATGGTGGCGGAGCAGTTGCGCCGCGCCCTGGCGGCGGAACGCGCGGCGAGCAAGGCCAAGAGCGATTTCCTCGCCAGCATGAACCACGAACTGCGCACGCCGCTGAACGCGATCCTCGGCATGGCCGACGCCATCCTGCAGGGCTATTGCGGCGACCTCTCGGCCAAGCAGCAGGAATATCTGCGCGACATCCATGTCGCCGGCCAGCATCTGCGCGACCTGATCGGCGATATCCTGGACCTGTCGAAGATCGAATCCGGCCACTTCAAGCTGCTGTTCGACCGCCATCCGCCGGACGAGCTGGTGCGCGAATGCGCGCGGATCGCGCTGCCGCTGGCGCGCCAGGCTGGCTTGCGGCTGGAGAGCGACGTGGCGGCGGGGCTGGGCGACCTCAACATCGACCTGCGCATCATGAAGCAGGCGATCCTCAATCTGCTGTCCAACGCCATCAAGTTCACGCCCTCCGGCGGTCTGGTGTCGCTGCGCCTGCGGCCCGGCGCGCTGGGCGGCGCGCGGATCGAGGTCATCGATACCGGCATCGGCATGACGACGAGCGAAGTGGCGACCGCGATGTCGGTGTTCGGGCAGGTGGAGAATGTGATGAGCCGCAGCCATTCCGGCACCGGCCTGGGCCTGCCGCTGGCCCGCGCCTTCGTCGAACTGCACGGCGGCAGTCTGCGGATCGACAGTGCGCCGCGCCGGGGCACGCACGTGATTATCGAGCTGCCGCCCGCCTGCGTGACCTAGCGGGTCAGGACTTCCGTGCCAGGAACAAGCGCGCGCCGTGGCCGATGCCGTGGCGATGAACGAAAGGCTCGCTGGCGCCGAACACCGTCACGTTAAAGCCCGCGGCGGCGATGCGATCCGCGGCATCGGCACCGTAATAGCGGATGTGATCCCATTGACCGAAATGCAATGCGCGGCCGGCCTTCGAGGTGATGGCCGGATTCTCGTAGGTCTGCGCGAAGCCGGCGGCGATGGGGAAGGACAGGATGGCGAGCCCGCCCGGGGCCAGCACGCGGCGGATCTCGGCCAGCGCCTTGCGGTCGTCCACATGCTCCAGCACGTGATTGGCGACCACAACATCCCACGAGGCGTCGGGTTGGTCGATCCGCTCGATGTTCAAAGTGAGGTCGGCGAGGCCGGGCACAATGTTGGCCGATGCATAGGTCGACGCCATGCCGCGATAGAGCTTACTCAGCAGCACTTCCGGCGAGAAATGCAGGATGCGCCTGCCGCGCAATTCCGCGGCGTTGTCGGCGATCCACAGCGCCTGGTGCCGCTGCCGCTCCAGCGACTTGCAGTTGGGGCAGCGCGCATCATAGCGCGGCGGGAATCCGTGCGCCTTGAACAGCCCTTCATAGCCGCAGATGTTGCAAATGCGCGGATGCACGCCGTTGAGCTGCTTGCGGATGCGGCGGGCATATTGCGCCTCGGGCGTGTCCGCCTCGAACAGGCGGCGGATGCGCTTCTTGAGGCGTTTCCACAGCTTGCGCATTCAGGCCGCCTGCAGCATGGCGGGATCGGTCGCGATCTCGCCTTTCAACCAATTGCGGAAGGCCTGCACCGGGCGATCGTCCCGCCGGTCGGTGGGGTAGACCAGGTACCAGCGCGCCGGCTGGCGGACCTCGACCGGGAAGGGGCGCACCAGGCGGCCGAGCTTCAGATCCTCCGCCACCATGAAATGCGGCGCCAGCGCGACGCCCTGACCGTCCAACGCGGCTTCGATCGCGAGCAGGTAGGAATCGAACTGTGCCGCGGCGCGGCCTTTCAGGTCCGGCACGCCCGCCGCTTGCAGCCAGAGATGCCAGTCGTTCGCGGTGGTGTAGACCTGCAGCAGCGCGTGGTTCACCAGATCGACCGGCTGGCGCATGCCGAGCCCGGCCTGCGCCAAGCCCGGCGTGCAGACCGGGAACAGCAGCGCGTCGAACAGATGGTCGTACTGCAGGCCCGGCCGATCCGGCGCGGCGGTGCAGATGAGGCCGAGATCGGCGATCTGCGGGTCGAACTCCCAATCGAAATGGCTGGTGTTCACGCGCACCACGACGTTGGGGTTGGCGGACTGGAAGCGGTGCAGGCGCGGGATGAGCCAGCGCACGGCGACGGTCACATAGACCTGGACCCGCAGATCCTCCGACATGCGGGACCGGCGCAGCAAATCGGTGCCCTGGGTCACGCGGTCGAAGCCGTCGCGCACGAAGGGGAAGAACAGGCGCCCGGCCTCGCTCAAGGCCACGCGGCGGCCGGCGCGGTCGAACAGGCGGGTGGCGAAATGCTCCTCCAAGGCCGCCACCTGGTGGGAGATGGCGGATTGGGTCAGGCCGAGCTCCTCCGCCGCGGCGCGGAAGCTCATATGGCGCGCGGCGGCCTCGAAGGCGCGCAACGCGGAGAGGGGCGGCAGATCGCGCTTATTCATGAACATGATTCATCTATTGATGAATTAGTCTCGCTTGTTGTCAGAGCTTTTTCAAGGGAAAATGGCGTTAATCTATTTCCTGGGAAGGATCCTCCTAATGAGTGTTGTTCAAGCTGAGTCGCCGCGCCGGGGCGGGCGAGAGGCCCGTCGCGCGCTGCGCGCCGCCCCGCTGGCCATGAACGAACGTCCGGTCTGGCCGGGCATGAATGGCGGTGCCTACAGGCCGATGGCGGATGCCGATCTGCAGCGCATCCACCAGGCGGCCCTGGACGTGCTGGAGCAGGTCGGCTTCGCCGACGCGATCCCGAGCGGCATCGAGGCGATGACCCGCGTCGGCGCGAAGCTGGAATCGAACGGCCGCCTGACCTTCCCGCGCGCGCTGGTGGAGGACACCATCGCCATGGCGGCGCGCCGGTTCCCGCTGGTCGGCCAGGATCCCAAGTTCGACATGGAGCCTTGGGGCAAGAAAGTCTATTTCGGCACCGCGGGCGCCGCCGTGCACATCGTTGATCCGATCACCGGCGAATATCGCGAAAGCACCACCAAGGACCTCTACGACATCGCGCGCATCGTCGACGAGATGGAGCACATCCATTTCTTCCAGCGCGCCGTGGTGTGCCGCGACCTTCCCGATCCGTTCGAGATGGATTTCAACACCTGCTATGCCAGCGTGATGGGCACCAGCAAGCATGTGGGCGCGTCCTGGGTCGATCCGAAGCACCTGCAGGCGTCGCTCGAGATGCTGCACATGATCGCCGGCGGCGAGGACAAGTGGCGCGCGCGTCCCTTCGTCAGCCAGTCGAATTGCTTCGTCGTGCCGCCGCTGAAGTTCGCGCAGGATGCCTGCCGCTGCCTGGAGCTGGCGGTCGAAGGCGGCATGCCGGTGCTGCTGCTCTCCGCGGCCCAGGCCGGCGCGACCTCGCCGGCAGCTTTGGCGGGCACCATCGTGCAAGCGGTGGCGGAGTGCCTGGTCGGCTTGGTCTATGTGAATGCGCTGAAGCCCGGCGCGCCGGCGATCTTCGGCACCTGGCCGTTCGTCTCCGATTTGCGCACCGGCGCCATGTCGGGCGGCTCGCCGGAGCAGGCGCTGCTTTCGGCCGGCTGCGCGCAGATGTTCCACTTCTATGATTTCACCGGCGGCACCGCCTCCGGCATGACGGATTCCAAGATCCCCGACGCGCAGGCGGGCTACGAGAAGGCGTATAACCATGCCCTCGTCGGCAACGCCGGCGCGAACCTGATCTATGAGAGCGCCGGCATGCATGCGAGCCTCTTGGGCTATTGCCTGGAAAGCATCGTCATCGACAACGACATCCTGGGCGCCACGCAGCGGACCATCCGCGGCATCGAGGTGAATGACGAGACGGTCTCGGTGGAGACGATCAAGAAGACCTGCCTGGAAGGGCCGGGACATTATCTCGGCTCGGACCAGACCCTGCGTTTGATGCAGAAAGACTATGTCTATCCGATCGTCGGCGACCGCACCTCGCCCAAGGAATGGGTGGAGCGCGGCTCAACCAACATCGTGCAGAAAGCGATCAAGCAGGTGAAGACGATCCTCGATCGCAACTATCCGCGCCACGTGCCGGAAGCAATCGACGACGCGATCCGCGCCCAGTTCCCGGTCCGCCTGCCGCGGGAGCAGATGCGGCCGAAGCAGTAGAAGAAACGCCCTTCCTTTCCGTCATGGCCGGGCTTGACCCGGCCATCCAAGTTCCGGTGCAGCCGCACGGCGACGCATTTGGATTACCGGGTCTCGCCGCTGCG
>DASZQC010000343.1:0-13574 GCA_035549815.1 Dongiaceae bacterium | reverse complement strand
GCCATAGCGCGTTTTGATGGCGCGGTTCTCGATCCGCAGCTCCGTGGCGATGTCGGTCGCCCACTCGCCGCCGAAGCTTTCCCATGCCAGCACGTCAACGGGGCGGGGGCCGAGCAGCGACCACAGCGCCATTTCGACGGCACCCGTATCGGAAGCCGGCACGATGCCCAGGCGGTAATCGGCCGGAATGCCGAGGATCTCGCGGCTGAGAAGGATCACATCAGCCAGCTTGGCCCTGCCCGCGGCCGAGCGATGGGAGCGGCCGAGCGCTGCGTCAGAGAGGATTTCGGGGGTCCATCCGGGGCGCTTCGCGCAGGGGCCGGAGGAAAAATGCGGCCGCACCGGCCGCAAAGCGGGTTTGTTCATCACTGCGTCCCTTCCAGAACGATGCGCTCCGGTGGGGGAGCGTGGCCCACCGCCTCCATCGCATGAGGCGGGCGGGCTTGTCAATGGAAGGGGCCGGCAGCGCGATGCCAGCCTGTGTACAGCTTTATTGTTCGGAAACCTTCTTGAGGTCGGCGAGGCCCTTCTCGAAGTCCGGGCCGATCATCTTGTCCATGTCGAGGAACACGCACATGATTTTGCTGATGAAGGGCATGGGGCCGTACATGGCCCAGGTCACATCCGTCGCGTCGCCGTTGGGCTGCAACGCGAATTCGGCGGTGTTGCTGGCTTCCATCGGCTTGTGGAAATCGAGCTTGATGACGACCTGGTCCGGCGTGGAATCCAGGATTTCCATGCGCCCCTGGCCGACATCGTCGTTGCCGCTCCACTCATAGATCGAGCCCTTGCCGGCCGGCGCGCCGCCGAAGGTGCGCTGCATGGCGGGATCGAGATGCTCCCAGGGCGACCACGCACCCCATTGGTGGAAATCCGCGATATGCGGCACGATCTTCTCCGCCGGCGCGTTGATCGTGACGGTGCGCTGGACACGGAATTCGTCCGGCTGCCGCGCGGCGAGGATGAGGACGATCACCACCGCCACGACAATGACGGCCACGAGACCGAGCAACATCCGCTTCAACATGATCCGCCTTCGAAAGTTCGGTGGGAAACGACCGAACCCTATACCTTTGCCAGATAGGCTTCCAGTTGCTCGAAGGTGCCGGTCCAGCCGCCGCGCATGGAATCGTGGAACGCATCGAATTCCGCGTTCTCCTCGGCGGTGGCGTTCTCGGGGATCCAGTCGACCGTGACTCGGGTCTTGCCGCCTTCCTCCGCGAAGCTGATGACCGTCAGCATCTCCAGCGGCCAGACCTCCTTCATCACATGCCGCGCGATGCCGGCCTTGGCATCGGAGAAGGAGGAGAGGAAGACCAGCCGTTCCGGCGGCGTGATCTCCCGGAACACCCACCTGCCCCACATGTCGCTGCCGTCGGGCATGATAAGGCAATAGTGGAACAGGCCGCCCTGCCGCAAATCGAGCTTGCACTGCTTAACCTTGAAGCCCTTCGGCCCCCACCAATGCTTCAGATGCGCCTCCTGCGTGAAGGTCTTCCACACGAGGTCGCGCGGCGCGTCGACGACGCGGCTGATGACGAAATGCGGTTGGCTCATATGAAAGTCTCTTGAAGTCTAGAGGTGAGAGATGATGGCGGGCGCGGAGCCCGGACCCCATCGGTTATTGCGCCCGTCTTCGACCGCGACCGGCGTTTCCGCCAGCTCGGTGTCGGAGACATCATCCAGGCACATGACGTTGACGGCATAGAAGGCGCCGATCGGCTCGAACGCGCCGCGGCCGAACGGCTTCACGCCGCAAATCTTGCAGAACTGGTGATGGATGACGTTGTTGCCGAACTGATAGTCGGCCAGCCGGTCGGCGCCCTGGAGCAGGCGGAACTTGTCGGCCGGCACGATCGCCTTCCAGAAACGGCTCTTGCCGCAGATCGAGCAATTGCACTTGCTGGTGCCGTCGGCGAGGTCCAGTTCGCATTCGAAGCGCACGGCGCCACAATGGCACGAGCCTTTGTGCATCCGTTTCATGCCGCCACCTTGCTGATATAGGCGCTAAGGCGCTCGAAGCATTCGTTCCAGCCGCCTTCATGCGACTCCCGGCTTTCGGCGGAGCGGAAGGGCGTCTGGACGAAGGTCATGCGCGTCTTGCCGCTTTCCGCCGCGAAGGTCACGGTGATCTGCGTGTCCAGCGCGTCTTCCTCCTCCCAGCGGAAGGAATAGACGATGCCGCTCGGCGGCGTGATCTGGCGATAAGCGCCGCGGCACCAATATTCCTTGCCCTCGGGCGAGCGGATGCAGGCACGCCACGCGCCGCCGACACGGAAATCGATCTCGCAGGACGTGCAGGTGAAGTGCTTCGGCCCCAACCAGCCCCTCATGTGCGCGGCCGTGCTCCACACCTCGAAAACCAGCTCGCGCGGCGCGTCGAACAGGCGGACGATCTCGAGTTTCGGCGCTTCTTCCATTACGGCGCTATTTCTTGCGGCCATGTTTCGTCTCTTTTTTCTGCAAGCGTCGCAGATAGGTATCGAGCCTGTCGAAGCTCTGTTCCCAGAAGCGGCGATATTCCTCGAGCCAGGCGTTGGCGTCTTTCAGCGGCGCCGCTTCCAGCCGGCACGGCCGCCACTGCGCCTCGCGTCCGCGCACGATGAGGCCGGCGCGCTCCAGCACCTTCAGATGCTTGGAGATCGCCGGCAGGCTCATGTCGAACGGCTCGGCCAGCTCGCTGACCGAGGTTTCGCCCAGCGCCAGCCGCGCCAGCAGCGCCCGGCGCGTCGGGTCGGCCAGGGCGGCAAAAGTCGTGGACAGGCGATCCGACATATTTATCCAATCAGTTAATTAGCTGATAGGTTAAATACAGATCGCCTCGCCGGATGTCAAGCTTGCTTAAGTCCAAAAGAAAAGGGCGGCCGTCGGCCGCCCTTCGCAACGTTCCGTGGTTTGAGCGTTATGCCGCGAGCTTCTTCGCGATCTTCGCCACGTGATCACCCTGGAAGCGGGCCATGCCGAGTTCGTTCTCGCTCGGCATGCGGCTGCCATCGCCGCCGGCGATGGTGCTGGCGCCATAGGGCGAGCCACCGGTGATCTCGTTCAAGGTCATCTGCGCCGCGCAGGAATAGGGCAGGCCGACGATGATCATGCCCTGGTGCAGCAAGGTGGTGTGGAGGGAGAGGATGGTGCTCTCCTGGCCGCCGTGCTGGGTGGCGGTGGAGGTGAAGACGCTGCCGACCTTGCCGATCAAAGCGCCCTTCATCCACAGGCCGCCGGTCTGGTCCAGGAAGTTACGCATCTGCGAGGCGGCGACGCCGAAGCGGGTCGGCGCGCCGAAGATGATCGCGTCATAATTCGGCAACTCGTCGACGGTGGCGATCGGCGCTTTCTGGTCGAGCTTGAAGCCGGAGGATTTGGCGACCTCCGCCGGGACCAGCTCCGGCACGCGCTTCACGTCGACGGCTGTTCCGGCGACGCCTTTTGCGCCTTCGGCGACGGCGTTGGCCATGATCTCCAGATGGCCGTAGCTGGAATAATAGAGCACCAGAACCTTGGTCATGTCGCATCCTCATCGGTGTTGAAGAATCCCTCGGAGCGTGAACATAAGGCCTTGCCTCGGGTGCGGGGTATACGCATGCTCATGATCGGATTGTTCGCCAATCGTGAACAATGGAGCAAGGATGGACCGGCTGGCCGCCATGCGGACCTTTCGCGCCGTAATCGAGGCGGGCGGCTTTTCCGCCGCCGCGCGGCGGCTGAACCTGTCCAAGGCGGCGGTCTCCAAGCAGATCGCCGAGCTGGAAGCGCATTTCGGCACCGCCTTGCTGCACCGGACGACGCGGCGGCTGAACGCGACCGACGCCGGCCGGCGCTATTTCGAGAATTGCGTCCGCTTGCTGGACGAGCTGACCGAGATCGAGGCGGAGGTGCGCCATTCCCAGGCGGAGCCCAGCGGCCGGCTGCGGGTCAGCGCGCCGATCGCCTTCGGGAATAAGCTGCTGGGGCCGGTGGTCTGCGAATTGACGCGGCGTTTCCCCAAGCTGGAGCTGCAATTCGAATTGAACGACCGCTTCGTCGATCTGATCGAGGAGGGATTCGATGCCGCCCTGCGCATCCGCACCAACCTGCCTGATTCCAGCCTGATGGCGAAGCGCCTATGCCGCATCACCCGCTCGGTCTGCGCCGCGCCAAGCTATCTGAAGCGCAAAGGCACGCCGAAATCGCCGGAAGAGCTGAAGCAGCACGATTGCCTGATCTACACCCTGTCGACTTCGCCTTTCGACTGGCGCTTCACCATCGGCAACAAGGCGGTGAACGTGCATGTGGGCGGTTACATCCAGTCCAACAACGGCCAGTTCCTGCTGGCGCCGCTCTTGGCGGGGCAGGGCATCGCCTTCCTGCCGGACTTCACCGTCGGCGACTTCATCCGCGACGGCAAGCTGCGCCGCATCCTGACCGACTTCCCGGTCGACGATCACGATCTCTATCTTGTGTACCCGGCGAATCGCCATCAGTCACCTAAACTGCGAGCCTTCATGGATGTGGCGACGGGCCATTTGCGCAACGCGCTGGAGCGCGACCAACCTGCAAGGAAGGGAAGCTGATGCAGGATCGTTCGGAGAAACTCGTCGATGCGCCGATGTGGGACCTGCCGGTGCGCCTGTTTCACTGGCTGTTCGTCGTCTGCTTCGCGATCTCCTGGATCTCCGGCCAGATGGAGAATCTCGATCTGCACTACGCCAGCGGCATGGTGCTGTTCGGCCTGGTGATCTTCCGCCTGCTCTGGGGCCTGACCGGCAGCCCGACGGCGCGCTTCTCGCACTTCCTGCGCGGACCAGGCGCTGCGGTTGCCTATCTGCGCCGCGCCTTGGGCCATCGCGCGCCATCCTATAGCTTCGGGCACAATGCCGCCGGCGGCCTGATGGTGTTGGCCTTGGTCTTGCTAGTCGGATTGCAGACCCTCTCCGGCATGTCGTCGACAGACGACATCATTTTTGAAGGGCCGCTCTACGGGCGCTGGCCCGATTGGCTGGGCGGCCTGCTGGAGAAGATCCACGAGCCGTTGTCGAACGTGCTGCTCGCTCTGGCGCTGCTGCACATCCTGATCATCGTGGTCTATCGGGTCGTGAAACGGGAGAACCTGGTGCGCGCCATGATCCTCGGCCGCGCGCGCCTGCCCGAGCCGCTGGTGCGTGACGCTGTGGCGCGCGGAGAAACGAAAGGCGCGCCGTTGTGGCGCGCCTTCCTCTGTGCCCTGATCGCCGCGGCGCCGCCGCTGGCGATTCACGTCTTCTGGAGCTAGCTACTTGTTCTTGTAGACCTTGTGGCAGCCGCCGCAGGTCCCGCCCAGCTTCTCATACTGGGCTTTGACCACCATCATGTCCCCGCCATTGGCGGCGGTGACCAGCATGGCCGATTCGTCCTGCAGGGCCTTCAGCTTGGCGGCGAAATCGTCCGGAGTCTGCCAGATCTCCGGCTTCGCTTTGGTGTCCCCCTGGTCGGAGCCGGCCGGAAATAAGGTGGCGATTTCCATGGCCTTTTCATGGATCTTGGTCGCCTCGGCCGCGACGTCCGCCGCGGGGCCGTTCGCTTCCAGGATGCCGTTGATCGCCTTCATGGAGGCGCCGTTGGCCTTCATGTCCGCTTGGCGCTGCTTGATCACGTCGGTCTGGGCCTGGCTCAGTCCGGCCATACCGGCAAATCCGATCGCCGCTGCCAAGGCGATCCCCAAAAGCTTGAATCCACGGAATTTAACTGCGCCTGCCGTCATCTGGCTTCTCCCCTAATACTTCGCGGGGCCGGCGGAAAGTCCAGCCGGCCCAATCGGTTACTGGCAAAGTTACACTAACAGGCCTTGGCCACCGGTGGATGACGGAACTGGAACATTCACGGCTTTGTGACCGGCAGGACGCATGACCTACTTGTGGGTGCGTTGTCATCAAACTGACCCGGTTCTGTAACTATGATGCAGCCTGACGGAACATTATGGTTCCGCCGCAAAAGATCGCGGAAGGCTTGAGTGGGGACGGAATGGCCGACGAGACGGAGTTGAAGCTGCAACTGCCGTCATCGCTTGCCGAGTTCGATGCAGCGGAGGTGCTGCATCGGCTGGCCCCTCATGCCCATGGCCGCGGCGTGACCAAGAAGCTCCGCGCAATCTATTTCGACACGGCCGAGCGCGACCTTGCCAAGCGCGGCATGGCGCTCCGCATCCGGCAGGTCGGCCGCAAGCGCATCCAGACCTTGAAGGCGCCGCACGTGAACGGTGCTGCGAACGGTACGCTCGGCCTGCAGAGTTTCCGCGAGTTCGAGGCCGAGGTGGAAGGCGCCGAGCCCAGCCTGACCAAGATCGGCGATCGTGCGCTGGCGCGCGAGCTGCGGCGCGAGATCTGGCCGCGCCTGCAGCCGGTGTTCGAGACCCAGTTCGAGCGCACGTCGTGGAACATCCCGTTCCGCGGCTCCGAGATCGAAATGTCGTGGGATCGCGGCGGCATCATCGCCGGCGACCGGCGCGAGCCGATACATGAGCTGGAGCTGGAATTGAAGGGCGGCGGCGCCAAGGCCCTGTTCGGCGCGGCGGAGGAGTTGCTGGAGACGGTGCCCTTCCGCCTGGGCCACGCGACCAAGGCGGCCCGGGGCTACGCCCTGGCCGACGATGCGGCGCCCAAGCCGCAGAAGGCGACGCCGGTCGACCTGACCGATAGCGATACCGTCGCCACCGCCTTCGAGAAGATCGTCGCCAATTGCATCGAGCAGATGCGGGCGAACGAGCTGGCGATCCTGGCCGACACCGATGCCGAAGCGATCCATCAGTTCCGCGTCGCGTTGCGCCGGCTCCGCGCGATCGTCGGCGCCTGCCGCGAGTTCATCGATGACAGTGTCCACGCGATCTGGTCCATCGATCTGCGCTGGGCGCAGCGCGCCTTTGGCCCCGCGCGCGATCTCGACGTCCTGGTGACGGAGACGCTGACGCCGCTCGGCGCGCACATACCCTCTGACGATTCTTTCCGGCGCTTCCTTTCCGTCGCCGAGGCGGCGCGGGCCGACGCCCGGCGCGAGGCGGTGCTTGCCCTCCATAATCCGCGCTACGCCGCCATGCAGTTACAGCTCTTTCAAGGTTTGGCGGACGGCGCTTGGCGTCATGTGCTGGGTGGCCAGCAATTGAGCCTGCCGGTGCGTGAGTTTGCGGAGCGGCTGATCCAGATCCGCCACAAACGGATCATGCGTCTGGGCGAGCGCTGGTCGGAACTGCCCGATCCGGAGCTGCACCGCCTGCGGCTGTTCGGTAAGAAGCTGCGCTATATCGCGGCGGCCTTCGCGCCCTTGTTCAAGCCGAAGGTGACCCGGCGTTTTCTGGACAATCTGTCCGACCTGCAGGATTGCCTGGGGGCAGTCAACGACGCCGCGGTTGGACGCCAGTTGATCCGCGCGCTGGCCGAGCGCGCGCGGGCAGAAGACGCGCTCGACGACACCGGCAGCCAACGCATCCAGGGCATGATCCTCGGCTGGCAAGCGAAGGGGATCGCCCTGCGCATGGCCGAGTTCGACGAGGTGTGGAATAATTTCGCGGAAGCCAAGCGCTTCTGGCGGACGCACAAGTAGCGCTAGCGCTCGTGCTCGATCTGCTTGGGGGTGGCGAAGTCGATCAGGCGCCCAGTCTCGGCATCGACATCCTTCCAATCTTCGACATCGAAGTCGATCACGGCCGCGGCGCCGGTCGGAAACTTGCGGGCCAGCGCGCCGCGCGCCGCGGCGTCGCCCTCATTTGACAGCCAATTGGCCAGGTCGGCGATGCCGGGATTGTGGCCGACCAGCATGACAGTGGCGAACTCGCTGCCCGCCGTCTGCAACCGTTTCAGCATTTCGCGAGGCATCGCCAGGTAGAGGCTCTTCAGCCGGCGCACCACCGGCTGTTTGGGCCAGCCGGCGATCGTCAGGTCCAGCGTCTCCGACGCGCGTTTCGCCGAGGAGCACAGAACAAGGTCCGGCACGTAATTCTTGCGCGCCAGATAGGCACCCATAACGGGCGCGGCCTTGCGTCCCCGCGGGGAAAGCGGCCGGTCGAAATCGGCAATGTCCTGGTTGTCCCACGCGGACTTGGCGTGGCGGAGGAGGATCAGTCGTTTGGACAAGGATGGCCCCAGGACGGACGCGATAGCGTTAGATAATGGTGTTCATCCAGGATATGAACAAGGTCCACCAAGCATCATTTCGTGTTATATGTTATTAACCACTCGATACGTCACATAACTGTCATGAACGGCACTTAGCGTCCGGACGCGGAGCTTGGATATGATGGCGGATCAGGCCGGACTTCAGTTGAGGAGCGACCCCGTGGACGACGCCGCGCACGATCTTGCGCCGATGAAAATCGAGATGACCTCGCCCAACCGGTTCATCAACCGGGAACTGTCCTGGCTGGCCTTCAATGAGCGGGTCCTGGACGAGGCCGGCAACCCGGCGCACCCCCTGTTCGAGCGGCTGCGCTTCCTGTCGATCTCGGCCAACAACCTGGATGAATTCTACATGGTGCGGGTGGCCGGCTTGCGCGGCCAGATCCGCGCCGGCATCTCCATCACCAGCAATGACGGCCTGACCCCGGCGCAGCAATTGGCGGCGATCAACCGGCGCAGCGGCGACCTGATGACCAACCAGCAGGCGCGCTGGCGCCAGCTCCGCGGCGAACTGCGCGAGAACGGCATCGCCGTCGTCGACCCCGGCGAGCTGACCGGCGCCGAGCGCACCTGGCTCGACAGCTATTTCCTGGACCAGATCTTCCCGGTGCTGACGCCGATGGCGGTCGACCCGGCGCATCCGTTCCCCTTCATGCCGAACCAGGGCTTCGCCCTGGCGCTGGAGCTGCGCCGCGCCGCCGACGGCAAGATGATGCGGGCGCTGCTGCCCTTGCCCTCGCAATTGCCGCGCTTCGTGCGGCTTCCGGGCACCGACCCGAAGAACATCCGCTTCCTCACGCTCGAAGATCTGGCCGGCCTCTATCTCGATCGCCTGTTTCCGCAATTCGAAGTGATCAGCAAGGGACACTTCCGCCTGATCCGCGACAGCGAGATCGAGATCATGGAAGAGGCGGAGGATCTTGTCCGCCATTTCGAATCCGCGCTGAAGCAGCGCCGACACGGCACCGTCATCCGCCTGAAGGTCAATGTCGAAATGCCGGAGGACCTGCTCGCTTTCGTCATCGACGAACTAGGCGCCGACCGCGGCGACGTGTTCCAGTTGGACGGCCTGGTCGGCCTTGCCAGCACTTCGAAGTTGATCGTCGACGAGCGGCCGGACCTCAAGTTCCAGCCCTTCAATCCGCGCTTTCCGGAACGCATCCGCGACATGGGCGGCGACTGCTTCGCCGCCATCCGGCAAAAGGACATCGTCGTCCACCACCCGTATGAGAGCTTCGATGTGGTGGTGCAGTTCGTGCTGCAGGCGGCGCGCGACCCCAACGTGGTCGCCATCAAGCAGACGCTCTATCGCACCAGCGAGGACAGCCCGATCGTCAAGGCGCTGATCGAGGCGGCGGAGGCCGGCAAGTCGGTCACCGCGCTGGTCGAGTTGAAGGCGCGCTTCGACGAGGCGGCGAACATCCGCTGGGCGCGCGACCTGGAGCGCGCCGGTGTGCAGGTGGTCTATGGCTTCGTCGCGCTGAAGACCCACGCCAAAGTATCGATGGTGATGCGCCGCGAGGGGCCGACCCTGCGCACCTATGTGCATTACGGCACCGGCAACTATCACCCGATCACTGCCAAGATCTATACCGACCTCAGCTTCTTCACCTGCGATCCGGGCCTGTGCCACGACGCGGCGCGGCTGTTCAATTTCATGACCGGCTATGCCACGCCGGACAGCACGGAAAAGGTCTCTTTTGCGCCGATCACGTTGCGGCCGAACCTGCTGCGCTTGATCAGCGACGAGATCGAGCATGTAAAGGCCGGCCGGCCCGGCAGCATCTGGGTCAAGTGCAACTCCCTGGTCGATGCCGAGCTGATCGATGCGCTCTACCGCGCCAGCCAGGCCGGGGTGAAAGTCGACCTGGTGGTGCGCGGCGTGTGCTGCCTGCGCGCGGGCATTCCGGGCTTGTCGGAGAATATCCGCGTCAAGAGCATCATCGGCCGCTTCCTGGAGCATTCGCGCATCGTGTGCTTCGGCGCCGGGCAGTTGCTGCCCTCGCGCCAGGCGAAGGTGTTCATCTCCTCCGCCGACTGGATGCCCCGCAACATGGACCGCCGGCTGGAGATCCTGCTGCCGATCGAGAACCCGACCGTGCATCAGCAAATTCTTGATCAGATCATGATTGCGAATCTGAAGGACAATATGCAGAGCTGGGTCATGGACCAGACCGGAAACTATGTGCGAGTCGATCCGGACGGCGACCCGCCGTTCAGCGCACATCATTATTTCATGACCAACCCCAGCCTGTCGGGCCGCGGCAGCGCCTTGAAGAAGCGCACCAAGGCGCCGAAGCTCAACCTGCAGAAAGGCTGAGCTTTTGACGGCAACCCTCAGACAGGCCGCCGCCAGCGCCAAGGCTGCCAAGCCGGGCCGGGTCGCGGTGATCGACGTTGGCTCCAACTCGGTGCGCCTGGTCGTCTATGACAAGCGCTCGCGCAGCCTGATCCCCGTCTTCAACGAGAAGGCGCTGCCGGCCCTGGGCAAGGGACTGGAGCGGACGGGCAAGCTGAATGCCGAGGGCCGCAAGGAGGCGATGATCAATATCCGCCGTTTCATTGCCCTGACCCGGGCGATGAACGTCACCGAGGTCGAGATGGTGGCGACCGCCGCGGTGCGCGACGCCAAGGACGGCAAGGATTTCGCCAAGGAGATCGAGCGCGCCACCGGCGTTGCCGTCCACGTCATCTCGGGCGAGGAAGAGGCGCGCCTCTCCGCCATGGGCGTGCTGGCCGGCGTGCCGGAGGCCGACGGATTGATGGGCGACCTCGGCGGCGGCAGCCTGGAACTGGTGCTGCTGAACAAGGGCAAGATCAAGAACCAGGTCACGCTGCCCATCGGCCCGCTGCGCCTGATCGAGGCGACGGACGGCGATCCGGATGCTGCGCAGAAGATCATCGACCGCCATCTGGAAGAGCTCGACTGGCTGCCGGAGGTGAAGGGCCGCACCTTCTATCCGGTCGGCGGCACCTGGCGCACCCTGGCGCGCATCCACATGGAGCAGGCCAGCTACCCGCTGCATGTGATCCACGAGTACCGCATCGGCCGCCGCTCGGCGGAGGATCTGGCGCGCGTCGTCAGCCGCCTCGGCCGGCGGTCGCTCAGCAACGTCCGCGGTGTCTCGCGCCGCCGCATCGAGACGCTGCCGATGGGTGCCCTGATCCTGGAGCGGGTGCTGCGCGCGACCAAGCCGGAGCGGGTTTTGTTCTCCGCCTACGGATTGCGTGAGGGCAGCCTGTTCTCGAAATTGAGCGCCGCCGACCAGGCCGCCGATCCGCTGCTGGTGGGCTGCGCCGATTTCGCCGGCATCGACGGCCGCTTCGGCTCGGTCAGCGATGCGCTGGAAACCTGGATCGAGCCGCTTTTCACCGAGGAGGATGAGCGGCGGGCGCGCCTGATCGCCGCCGCGTGCCTGCTGTCCGATATCGGCTGGCGCGAGCATCCGGATTATCGCGCCGAACAGACCTTCATGCGCGTGCTGCGCCTGCCGGTCGCCGGCATCGAGCATAGCGAGCGCGTCACCCTGGCGCTGGCCATGGCGATCCGCTACGGCGCCGATGCCGAAGCCGACTATGCCGAGCCGTTCCTGGGCCTTCTGAAAGAGGACGATCTGGATTTCGCCCAGCGCATCGGCACCTCGATCCGGCTCGCTTATGCCTTGAGCGGCGGCACGCTGGCCATGCTCAACCAGACCCGCATGGTACGCAAGGACAGCAAGATCTGCCTGCATCTGCCCGAAGAATCGCGGCAGCTCTTCGGCGAAGCGGTGCAACGCCGCCTGGAAGCCGTCGGCCGCGCCTTCGACAAGCCGGTGCAGATCGTTTAGGCACGCTATTGATGGATATGGTCTGGATGACGCGCGTATTGGTCGCGGTGCTGGTCGGGGCCTGCCTTGAATATCACCCGCGGCCAGCTCTGGCGGATCCGATCGATTCGGTTTCCAGCGGCGAACTTGTCGACCTTCTGAACTACGTAGAGGTCGTTGCGGAGCGGGGAACCACGCCGGAACCGGATTTGCCGTTGTCGATCCGATTGTTCCGGTTGTCTGAGCTAGGGGAATGCGACGGGACGCCTCAGAGCTGTCCGACCCAACGCATGTACATCGCAGTTTCCGAATGGGGTGAATACCCTGATCGCAAGCTCTACCAACTACCCAATGCACACCAATGGCAATTCGTGGAGTGGATTGCGAATCCGCAAAGCGATGGAGAAGACGACCACTACATCTTCATTCTTAATAAGGAAGTGGTTGCTGCCGACATCTCCAAGGAGTGGTGGTCGACCGAGCGCTATAAAGTAAGCGCCAACACGCACGGCGCGACGTTGGAACGATTGCCGTAAGGCGCACTACTCCAGATCGATGACCCTGATCGATCGTCCCTTCGCCGTCAGCGCCAGCTTGCCGTGCTTCAGCTTGATGGCTTCTTCGCCGAAGACCTTGTGACGCCAGCCTTTCAGGGCCGGCACCTTGGCGTGGTCGTCGGCGGCGATGCGTTCCAGATCGGCGGAATTGGCGATCAGCTTCTGCGCCACGCCGAACTCGTCGCAGCGCAGTTTCAGCAGCACGCGCAACAGGTCGATCAGCGGCCCAAGTCCCGCCGGGATGTCCGGCCGCGGCGGCAGCTTCGGCGCCTCGGATTCCGGAATCTCCAGGCCGCGCCGCACGGCCGCCAAAATCGCCTCGCCGTTGCGGCCGTCGGCGAAACCGCGCGACAGGCCGCGGCTCTGGCTCAGCGCCTCCGCCGTCTCCGGCACATGGGCCGCGATCTCGACGATGTTTTCGTCATTCAGCACGCGGTTGCGCGGCACGTCGCGGTTCTGCGCCTCGCGCTCGCGCCAGGCGGCGACCTCCTTCAGCACGGCGAGGAAGCGCGGCTTTTCCGAGCGCGTCTTCAGCCGCTTCCAGGCATTCTCCGGAATGAACTCGTAGGTGGCCGGATCGGTCAGCAGCGCCATCTCGTCGGCGATCCATTCCAGACGCTCGCTTTTCTCCGCCTTGGCATGCAGCTTCTCATAGATGACGCGCAGATGCGTGACGTCGGAGAGGGCATAATCGAGCTGTCGCGCCGAGAGCGGCCGGCGCGACCAGTCGGTGAAGCGCGCCAGCTTGTCCAGCCGCGTATTGGCCAGCTTGCCGGCCAGCGTCTCATAGCTCGCCGCGTCGCCAAAGCCGCACACCATGGCCAGCACCTGGGTGTCGACAATCGGCTGGGGGATCGACCCCATGAGGCGGAAGAAGATTTCGATGTCCTGCCGCGCCGCGTGGAACACCTTGACGATGTTCGGGTCTTTCAGCAGGGCGAGGAGAGGGCTGAGGTCGATGCCCGGTGCCAACGTGTCGATCGCCGCCACCTGGTCGTCCTGCGGCCCGGCGATCTGGATCAGGCACAGGATCGGCCAATAGGTCTTTTCGCGCAGGAACTCGGTATCGATGGCGAAAAACGGCGCAC
>DASZQC010000342.1:0-3469 GCA_035549815.1 Dongiaceae bacterium | reverse complement strand
ATGCCAGCGCCGCCAAGTCGCGCTTCCTCGCCACGATGAGCCACGAGCTGCGCACGCCGCTCAACGCCATCATCGGCTTCGCCGAGTTGCTGCTGCTGCCGCGGTCGAGCGACCTCGAGGCGGCGCGGCGGCAGGCCTATGTCGCCGACATCCGCGACAGCGGCGCGCATCTGCTGTCGCTGATCAACGACATCCTCGATTACTCGAAGCTGGAAGCGGATCATCTGCCGCTGAGCGAGGCGCCGTTCGACCTGGGGCAGTTCCTGAACGGCTGCCTGCGGCTGGTGGGGGCCCAGGCCGGGGCGGGCCAGATCGACCTGCGACTCGAGAGCCTGCCGCCGGTGGCGGTCCTGGGCGACGAGCGCCGGCTGCGCCAATGCGTGATCAATCTGCTGGCCAACGCCATCAAGTTTACCGCGCCCGGCGGGCTGGTGACCCTGGCGGCGGCAGTGGCCGGGCCGGACGTGGAGATCGTCGTGACCGATACCGGCTGCGGCATCCCGGCCGACCAGTTGGAACAGGTGTTCGAGCCCTTCCACCAGGTGGATAGCGATCTGAGCCGCGCCAGCAACGGCACCGGCCTTGGCCTGCCCTTGAGCCGCAAGCTGGTGGAGCGCCATGGCGGCAGCCTGACCCTGGAGAGCCGGGTGGGGGAAGGGACCCACGCCCGGATCAGCCTGCCGGGCCGCGCCAGCACCCTGGATGCCCTGTGGGAGTCCCCTGGCACGGTTGCCGAGCCGATCTAAGCCCCTGGAAAATCGCCTGAAATCAGGGGCTTTTCCGTTCGCGATGTTATGTTATAACAACGCGGAATTTCAACGGACCTTGAATCATGCAGATTGCACGGCGCGGCGAGACGATCTTGAGCTGGGGGGCGGCCCAGCGGCTGGCGCTGGCCGCCCTGGCGCTGACCGCTTTGTGGGCGCTGGTCTGGTGGGCGGTCGGCTGAGGCCGCCGCGCTCGCCCCATGCAGGCACATCTCCATCCCGTCGTCGCGGTTCCCGGCCGTCAACCTGGCGCCTCTGGCACCGCCCGTCCGGCCGACATCGTCACGCTGACCGACCTCACCATCGCCTATGATCGCCATCCGGTGGTGCATCATCTGAATGGCGGTTTCGCCGCCGGCAGCCTGACCGCGCTCATCGGCCCCAACGGCGCCGGCAAGAGCACTTTGCTGAAGGCCATCGCCGGCGTGCTGCCGGTGCAGCATGGGACCATCGACTTCGCCATCGACCGGCGCCAGGTCGCCTATCTGCCGCAGGTGGTGGATGTCGACCGCTCCTTTCCGCTGCGTGTCATCGACGTGGTCGATCTCGGCCACTGGCGCAAGGTCGGCGCGATGAAGCGCATCGGCGCCCAGGACCGCGCCGCCAGCCACGCCGCTATTGCCGCCGTGGGACTGAAGGGATTGGAGCAGCAGCCGATCGGCAAGTTATCCGTTGGCCAGTTCCAGCGCGTCCTGTTCGCGCGCCTGATGGTGCAGGAAGCCAAGCTGATCCTGCTCGACGAGCCCTTCAACGCCATCGACCAGAAGACCACGGCGGACCTGATGCAGATCGTGCACGATTGGCACGCCCAGGGCCGCAGCGTGGTCGCGGCCTTGCACGATCTGGAGCAGGCCCGCCGCGAATTCCCCGAAGCACTCCTGATGGCGCGCGAGCTGGTGGCGTGGGGCCCGTCGCGCGAGGTGGTGAGCGAGACGCACCTGGCGCGCGCGCGAACCCTGGCCACGAACTGGACCGATCCCGCCGCGGTGTGCGAGCGATAGATGCTTCAAACCTTTTCCATCACATCAAAATTCCCCTTCCCCCCTTGCGGGGGAAGGATGCGAAGGCTTAGCGAAACGCAGTTGAGCTTAGCCGGAGCTGGATGGGGGGTAGCGCACCCTGCGGGTGCGCGTCGCCGGAGGCGATACGGCTCGAAGATTTGTCGCTGCAAGACTTGGCGGTGCATCACCCCCCTTCCCACTCTTCCCCCGGCCTGTCGGCGAATGCCGACATCCGTCGGCGTGCGGGGGAAGGAGCAGACCTTGCAAGCTGCTCGATCCTGCGATCACCGCTAGATGCTCCACGACCTCCTCATCCAGCCGCTGTTCGAGTTCGGCTTCATGCGCCGGGCGCTGGTGGCGTGCCTGGCGCTGTCGGTCAGCGCCGGGCCGATCGGGGTGTTCCTGGTGCTGCGGCGGATGAGCCTGATGGGCGATGCGATGTCGCATGCGATCCTGCCGGGCGCTGCGGTCGGATTCCTGCTCTCCGGCCTGTCGCTGTGGGCGATGAGCGTCGGGGGGCTGGTCGCGGCGCTCGCCGTCGCGCTGCTGGCCGGCGGCATGAGCCGCCTGACACCGCTGCGCGAAGACGCGGCGATGGCGGGCTTCTATCTCATCTCGCTGGCGCTGGGCGTGCTGCTGGTATCGCTGAAGGGCAGCAATGTCGATCTGCTGCATATCCTGTTCGGCACCTTGCTCGCGGTCAACGATGATGCGCTGCTGCTGATCGCCGGCACGGCGACGCTGACCGCCTTGGTGCTGGCGGCGATCTATCGCACGCTGATCGCGGAATGCTTCGATCCCGCGTTCCTCAAGGCGGTCGGCGGCCATGGCGGGCTGGCGCATGTCTTGTTCCTGGCCCTTGTCGTCATCAACATGGTGGCGGCGATGCAGGCGCTGGGCACCCTGATGGCGGTGGGTTTGATGATGCTGCCGGCGGCCTCGGCGCGGCTGTGGACCATTTCCATCGGCCGCATGATCGGCGTCGCCGTGCTGATCGCCATCGCAGCCTCGATCGCCGGCTTGTTGATTTCCTATCACGCCGATTTACCCTCCGGCCCGTCGGTGATCCTGGCCGCCGGCGCGCTCTACCTCGGTTCGATCCTGTGCGGCGCCAATGGCGGGCTGTTGCGGCGCCTGCTGCCCCAGCCGCATCTGGAGCATTAACGACGATTCCCCGCCATTGTCAGAGCAGGTCCGCTCAGCCATCATCGGCGCGCTTCAGCCTGGGGATGTGAGTGCATGAATATCCTGGTCATCAAGAACAATCCGGACACGCCGCCGGCCTTGGTCGGCGACCATCTGGAAGCGGCCGGCGCGACATTGACCACGGTGCTGCCGCATCACGGCGGCTCCTTGCCGGCGACATCGGACGGGTTTGACGGCGCCATCATCCTGGGCGGCCCGCAGCATGCGGGCGACGACAAGAACTATCCGGCCTTCCTGCCGATGCTGGATCTGCTGCGCGAATTCCATGCGCAGGAGAAGCCGCTGCTGGGCCTGTGCCTGGGCAGCCAGTTGCTCGCGCGCACCTTTGGAGAAAAGGTGCGGCGGCACGACCAGCTCGAGGTCGGTTATCCGGAGATCGAGATCACCGCGGCCGGTCGCGACGATCCGCTGCTGGCCGGCCTCGCGCCGCGGCAGCGCATCCTGCAATGGCACGAAGACACGTTCGACATGCCGCAGGGCGCCGTGCACCTGATG
>DASZQC010000341.1:0-7808 GCA_035549815.1 Dongiaceae bacterium | reverse complement strand
AGCACATAGAGCACCTCGTCGGCGGCGAAGATGGTGCGAAACTCCTCCGAATGGCGAAAGGCTTGTCCCGGGCCAAGGCCGAAGACGAGCTGGTGGATCTGCTGGCTGGAGACATAGATCCAGTCGTCGACCTGGCCGGCCACCTCGTCGCCCCACAGATGGCGGGTCACCGAACTGTATTTGATCTGCGTCGGCTGCTCGAAGGTCGGACGCGGCGATGGCGCATATTTGGTGGTCATGATTCCTCGTTGAATGAAGCTATGGGATGTCGTCGCCGAAATTGCGGTAGAGGCCGGCGCCGCGGATGATGACCGGCCCCGCCGACGCCTTGGTACGCAGAAAGCCCTCGGCGGCAACGTAATTCTCGAAGGTCCAGAGCGCGATGCCGCCGGGATCAGGCGCCATCAGGCCAAGGCGCTTGATCACGTAGGTGAGCTTGCCACTGCCAGTGAAGCGGCGTTCAAAATAAGCGCGCACGTCTTCGTTGCCGGCATCGTCGGCGGAGAAGAACTCCACCAGATGCAGGCCGTCCGGCACCTTGCCGTTGCCGATGATCTCGTCATAGAGGCCGGCTTGGTAGAAATCGAGTGCACGCGGCACCGGCGATGTCGCGGCGTAGTGCTTGCCCTCCGCGGTACGGAAGTAATCCTCCCACTCGTCCATGCGCGCGATCGACTTGATCTGCCACCAGCACATGTAGTGCGGCTGCGGCCCGATCTTCATGGTGCGGCCGAGATTGGCGACCATCACGTCCTGGTCAGACACCCAATCCTGCCGGCCGTGGTGGCGGAAGACCTCCCATGGCACGTTGCGATCGCGCGCGATGTATTCGGCAAAGATCATGCTATCCCCGAAAGAAGACGGCCGGAGCGGACCTACCGCTCCGGCCGCATCGGCGTTACTGCGTGCCCGCCAGCCATTCCTTCTCGATCATGTCCTTGTTCGCGGCGATCCAATCCTTCGCCACGTCCTTGACATCCTTGCCGTCCACTTCCATCGCCAGGATCCACTGGTTCACCACATTGGCGTCCAGTTTCACCTGCTTCAGGAACTGGGAGATCTTCGGCGCACGGTCGGCCAGGGCCTTGGAATGGGCGATGTTCACTCGCGTCGGCGGCTGGCCGCACTTGATGGAGCTCGCCTCGAACCAGTCGTTGCGCTCCGCCGGCTGGTAGAAGGTGTAGCAGCCGTCGGCCTTGTAGCGCTCGGTGCCCTTGGCGCTGTCCATGGTGTAGCCGTCGAAGGCCGGCTGTTCCAGCTCCACCAGGTCATACGCCGCGAAGATCCATTCCGGCGTCCAGTAATAGAAGGCGATCGGCTTCTTCTGCTCGTAGGCATCCTTCAACTGGGCCAGGAACACCGGCTGGTCGACCGTGGTGTATTCCATGGTCTTGTCGAAGCCGTAGCTCTTGCCACGAACCTCCGTGTGGTTCGTGGATTCCCAGCCGACCGCGCCGGCCCACAGCTCGCCCTTGCCGTTGCCGTCGCTGTCGAACAGCTTGGCGACCTCCGGCTTGGCGAGATCCTCGAGCTTGGTGACGCCCAGATCCTTCACATAGGCCGGCACGAAGATGCCTTCGGTGCCCATATAGGGCGTGTCGTTGAGGATGATGCTCTGGTGGCCGCCGGGCAGCACGTAGTTCTTCATCTGCTCCGGCAGATGGTCGGTCCACATGTCGGCGACGATGTCGACCGAGCCGTCGCCCTTGTCCAGCGCCTCGTAAAGCGCTTCCTGCGCCGCGGCGATGGTCTGCACGTCGGCGTCGAGATACTGGGTCATGATCTGGCTCAGCACTTCCTCAATGGCGGTCGAGCCCGGCCAGTCCAACTGGCCGATGACGACCTTGTCCTTGGCTTCGGCGGCGCTCGCCAAACACAGAATCGACGCCGCGGCCAAAGCGGGTATTCCCAATCTACGCATCATGTTCCTCTCCCATGGTTCCCTGTTTGCCATTCCCATCCGGCCCTTGCCGGTCGAGCTCTATTTGTCGGGCTTGCGTCTGCCACTCTGTTCCCGGCCGCGCACCACGCGGTCGAGCACCATCGCGCAGACGACGATGGCGATGCCGGCCAGGAAGCCCTGCCCGGTTTTCAGATGCTGCAAGGACCGGATCACATCCAGGCCCAGGCCGCCGGCGCCGATCATGGCGGCCACCACCACCATCGACAGGCACATCATGATGGTCTGGTTGATGCCAAGGCGGATCGACGGCACCGCCAGCGGCAATTCGACCTTCAGCAGCATTTGCGTCGGCGTGGCGCCGAAGGCGTCCGCCGCCTCGCGCACATGCGCGGGCACATGGCGGATGCCGAGCGCCGTCAGCCGCACCATCGGCGGCAGCGCGAAGATCACCGTGGCGATCACGCCGGGCGGCTTGCCGATGGAGAAGAAGGCGACGGCCGGGATCAGGTACACGAAGGTCGGCAGCGTCTGCATGATGTCCAGGATCGGCTCCAGCACCGCGTTGGCACGCCGGCTCTTGGCGCAGATCACGCCCAGCGGGATGCCGATGACGACGCAGATGACGACCGACGTGGCGATCAGCGCCATGGTCGCCATGCTTTTTTCCCAGAAGCCGAACAGGCCGAGATAGGCGAGGCCCGCCGCGGTGAAGATCATCGCCCGCTGGCCCGAGAGGCGCCACGCCAGCAGCATGGAAGCCAGCGCCACCACCGGCCACGGCGTCGCCACGAACATCAGCTCGATGAATTCCAGCGTATCGCGCAGGCCGGCGGTCAACATGTCGAAGAATGCCACCCAGCTTTTCTTCATCCAGGTCACGGAGACGTCGATCACCTGCGCCGCCGCATTGTCCAACCCGTCGGGCGCGGGGAACGCGGCGATGCCGGCTGCCGGTTCCGCTGCCAGGAAGCGATAGAGCGTCAGGCCGTAGACGAAGGCCAGAATGGCCACGGCAACGATGATCGCCGTCGCCGGCGGCAGATGGCCCGGCGCATCATGCGTGCGCAGCATTCGCCCGCGGATCCAGGGACCGGCAAAGCCCAGCGCCAGCCGGGCGAAGACCACCAGCGCGACGCCGCCCACGATCTGCCCGGCGAAGCTCTGCCCCGCCTCCGCCGTGACCGGCCACAGGCCGGTGGCGATGCGGACCAGCCCGATCAGCTCGATCACGGCGATCCAGAAAAAGGTGATCCACAACGCATGGCGCGCCGCCCAGACCGGCCCAACCAGCGCGGCGGCCAGGCTGAAACGGCTGCCGGTGATCGGCGATCCCGCGCGCGCCAGCGTGTCGGTCTGCGGCACTTCAGTCATGGCGCGCTCCAGCTTGCACATTCCGGAGCAGCGTATCCTTGTCGACCATGCCCAGCGGCTGGCCGGCGCCATCGATCACCAGGACCGGCGCATCGCTGCCCGCCAGCAATCCACTGAGGTCGGCCAGCGGCGTGTCGGCGCGCACGCGCGGCCAGGACGATGATGCGGTGGAACCGAGCGGCAGCATCACGTCGCCGGCGCGCAAGATCTCAATGGGCGAGATGCCCGCGATGAAATCGGCGACATAGCTGTCCGCCGGCGCGCGCACGATCTCGCGCGCGGTGCCGACCTGGATCAGCCTGCCGTCGCGCATGATGCCGATGCGCGAGCCGAAGCGCATCGCCTCGTCCAGGTCGTGGGTGATGAAGATGGTCGTCTTGCGCATGGCGCGGGTCAGTTGCAGGAACTCGTCCTGCAATTGCCGGCGGATCAGCGGATCGAGCGCGCCAAAAGGCTCATCCATCAGCAGGATATCAGGATCGCCGGCCAGGGCGCGCGCCAGGCCGACCCGCTGCTGCATGCCGCCCGACAGCTCATGCGGCCAGTGATGCCCCCAATCCGCCAGATCGACCAGCTTCAGCATGTCGTTGGCGCGCGACAGGCGCTGCGCCGGCGGCACGTCACGCAGCTCCAGCCCGAAGGCCACGTTCTCGATCACCGTGCGGTGCGGCAGCAGGGCGAAGTTCTGGAACACCATGCCGATCTTTTCGGCGCGCACCCGGCGCAGGTCGGCGCCGCGCTTGCCGGCGATGTCCTGTCCGTCAATCAGGATTTGCCCCGCCGTCGGCTGGATCAGGCCGTTGATGTGGCGGACCAGAGTGGATTTGCCGCTGCCCGACAGGCCCATGACGCAGAAGATCTCGCCGCTGCGGACCGCGAAGCTGACGCCGGCGACCCCGACCACGCAATCGAAGCGTTGCATGATGTCGGCCTTGCTCAGGCCTTCTGCGCGCAATGCCGCTAGCGCCTGTTCCGGCGCCGGGCCGAAGATCTTCCACACGTCGCGGCATTCCACGGCAACGCGGGCGACCGTGTCTTGGGCTGCGCTCTGTGCGGTCACGACCATGGACTCACCACACGCTGCCGGAAGAGACGGTGATGGCCTCGCCATTCACCGCGGCCGCTTCGTCGCTGACCAGGAAACCGACCACCTTGGCGATATCCTCCGGCTCCAGCACGCGCTTGGCCGGGTTGGCCGCCGCCCGCTCCGCCCAGATCGCATCGACGGTCAGGTTGCGCCGCCCCGCTTCCCGCTCGGCATCGCGCTCCGCCATTTCGGTGCGCACCCAGCCCGGCAGGACCGCGTTGCAGGTGCCGCCCAGCGGCGCAAGGTCCTGGGCGACAGCGCGCATCAGGCCGATCACGCCATGCTTCGAAGCGCAATAGGGCGACATGCTGGGCGCCCCCACCTCGCCGGCCGTGGAACTGATCATCACCACGCGGCCCCAGCCGGCCTTGCGGATGTCCTGCGCCGCCGCCTTGGTCAGCTCGAAGGGTGCATCCAGATTGACCGCCATGGTGGCGCGCCAGTCCGCGCTGCTCTGCTCCCAGATCGGCCGGTCGAGATAGCCGCCGCGCCCGGCGCAATTCACCAGGATACCGATCGGGCCGAGCTTGCGCGCCGCCGAAGCGACGCCCGCGCAGGCATCGGCCTTTTCCAGCGCCGCGATGCAGGTCGTGACGTTGCTTTCCGCCGCCAGCTTCGCCAGACGCGTTTCGTCGCGGCCCACTGCCAGCACCTTGGCGCCGCGCGCCGCCAGCAGGGCAGCCGTCGCCCGGCCGATGCCGCTGCTGGCGCCGGTCACCACGGCGATCCGGCCGGCAAGCTGCTGCTCATGGGCGGCACGGTCCGGCATCGGCGGCTAGGCCCTCTCCTTCGGCGCGTGGACGATCTCGACCAGGCTCTTCACCGTTGCGGTGGGATCGGGCGCGCCCCAGACATTGCGGCCGAAGGCGACACCCGCCGCGCCGCCTTCCATGGCGGTCTTCACATCCTTGAACAGTTGCGCACGGTCACCGGCGACGGCGCCGCCGGCCAGGATCACCGGCACGCCGCAAGCCGCGGCGGATGGCATCGCTGATGGCGGATTTGGCATCGTGGTCTTGATGGCGTGGCCGCCGATCTCCTGACCGGCGCGGCAGGCCGACGCGATCGCCTCCGGCGCCGCGGCGTCCGGATAGCGCTCGCATTCGATGGGCATGATCTCGCAGAGGTAGGTCAGCCCCTCGCGGTCGCAATCGGCGGCAAGGCGTCCGGCCGCCTGCAGCGCCTCGAGTTCGAAGGGCGCGCCCATCTGGATGTAGGTCAGCACCGTGCCGACGCCGAGGCGCTTGGCATCCTCGATGGACCAGGTCATCAGGTATTCGGTCAGCGCGTAGGACGTGCCCACCGTGATCGAGGTGTTGTCGAGCTTCAGGATCGGCTTGGCCTTGCCGAAATGCGGGCGGAAATCGCGGATCGTGCCGTAGCTGGCGATGATCGCGTCGGCGCCCGCGGCGCTCACGGTCTTCAACAGGGCGGCGCGGTCCTCCAACCCCTTGCAGGGCCAGGAATACATCGCGTGGTCGATGGCGACGATGACGGCCTTGCCGTCGGCGGCCAGGAAATCCAACTGCTTCATCTAGGCGGGCCTCGGCACGAACATGGTCTTCAATCCTTGGAAGCTTTGACGCTGCACCAGGGCGTTCTCGACATCCTCGAAGCCGCAGGTGCCGGTCACCAGTTTCTCGAACGGGTAGTTCGGGTCGTTCAGCAGATCGAGCGCCAGGTCGTAGCGCTTGCGCACCTGGTTCGGCGGCGTGCCGATCCATTCGCTGCCGACCAGTACGATCTCGCGATAGTGGATGTCGTTCAGGTTGATCATGCCTTGCGGCCGATTGCCGAAGCCGGCGAACAGCACGACGCGCCCGCCGGGCCGGCAGGCCGCCATGCAATCGTTCACCAGATCGGGATTGCCGATGGTCAGGATGACGCCGTGCACGCCGCCATCTTCCTTGGCCCATTCCTTCACCCGCTGGCACCAATCGGCTGCGTCGATGGCCCGTTCGGCGCCGAAATCCAGCGCCAGCTTGCGCCGCGCCTCCAGCGGCTCCACCACCAGCACCTTGGCGCCGAGGCGCGCCGCCTCGACGACGATCTTCAGGCCCATGACGCCGGCCGCGATCACCACCAGCCGGTCGCCGGCGCCGATCTTGGCCTGGTCATGCACGGCGTGCAGGCAATCGGCCAGCGGCTCCACCAGGATGGCGCGCTCGACCGAGAGATTATCCGGCATGCGCAAGGGGCCACGCGACCAGGGGATCGGCTGCACCGGGATCGTCGCGTATTCGGCATAGCCGCCATAGACGTCGCCATAGACGCGGTCGCCGATTTTCCAGCCGTCGACGCCATCGCCCACGTCGCTGACGCGGCCGACCCATTCGTGCCCCGGATTGAAGGGATATTCGCCGTCATTTACGCCGATCTCGTATTTGCGCGAATCCGTGGCACAGACGCCGCAGGCTTCGACCTTGATCAGGAGATGGCCGGGCGCCGGCTCGGGAATCGGAATCTGCTCGACCTGCATTTTCCGGATTCCATGCAACCGTGCGACGCGCATCATGCCCTTTGCCATACACCCTCCTGGATAGCGTTGATCTGACCGAGCGCATGCAGGCTGGATGACAGCGCCGGATAAAGCGCGCGATAGGTTTTCAGCAATTCCCGATAGCGACCCGTCCGTTCCGGGTTCGGACGCACGCGACGCTCGATCCTGATCGCCGGCGCGAGACCGATGGCGCGCAACGCCAGCAACGCCGGCGGCATCGCCTCGCCCGCATGGGCAGCGACCTCCAACGGCACGCCGGTCGCGTCGGCGATGGCCGCGACCAGCGCCGGATTGCGCGTTCCGCCGCCCCCGACCCGCGCCACGTCGCAGCGGCCGGTGGCGCGCAACACGCGCTCCGACAGATCCAAAGCTGAGAGCGCGATGGCGTCGATCGCCGCGCGGTGCAACTCCGCGCCTGTCGTCTGCAAAGTCGCGCCGATGATGGCGCCGCGCGCGTCATTGTCCCAGATCGGCGCGCGCTCGCCGCTGAAATAAGGCAGCATCATCAGGCCGCCGGCGCCGGGCGGCAGCCGCGTCGCATTCTCCGCCGCGACGGTGCCGACCAGATTGGCCGACCAGTCGAGCAGGCTGCCGCAGGCCGAGGTCCAGCCGCCGAAGAACCAGCCCGCGCCGTGATGCGGCGTCACGCGCAGCCCGTCGACGGCGTCGTCGCGTTCGGTGACGCGGCCGAGGATCAGCGTCGAGCCGAGCAGAATGCCGAGATCGCCGATCCTGTTCATGCCGATGCCGGCGAGATCGACATAAGAGTCGCAGCCGCCGATCGCGACCGGCGTGCCAGGCACCAATTGCAGGCGCCGCGCCGCCGCGGGCTGCAGCACGCCCGCAATCTCAGGCGCCTCGCGCGGTTCCGGCATCGGCACCAGCGGCGCGATACCCCGCGCCTGGTGATAGGCGGCGGTGGAGCGGTCGATGGTCGGAACGCCGGT
>DASZQC010000340.1:0-7963 GCA_035549815.1 Dongiaceae bacterium | reverse complement strand
CCCACTGACATCGTTGTTGGTTGCGCGCGAGCCGGCCGAACGGCCGGTCCCGACGTTTGAGGAAGTTCGAAGGAAAGAAAGTTCGGGTGTGGCGCTCGCGTCAGCGAAGCGGCGCCCGGATGGGCGAAGCCACACACATTGTGCACCGGGCCGTCCAATCGTCGACCGGCGTCAAAGATATGGAGATGTCGAACGCCCCGAACCTCGGGAGCCCATCCGTCAGCCACGTCGGAAGTGTGCGGCGCACACCACGCTCGCGTCAATTCACAACGCAAATCCCATGCTGCGAAGGGGGACCAATCGCTCGATTGGTCTCGAGTTTTGCGGCAGCGCAGCGTCAACCTCGCGGCTATTGGCGGGTCGATTTACGGAGCGGACCCGCGAATATCATTGCGTGACCCCCGAAATGGATTCAGAATGCACACTTAGTACTGCGGAACCTCGGTGAATTAGGGACTGAGCCTTAAGCCATGCTCCTGAGCGTCCACGTGACGACACTATCTGGGGAGGGACCGAACCAATGAACATTGAGCTCTCACGACGCGCCCTTTTGCGGGGTGCCGGTGCGGGCTTGGCAGGAACGACGCTTGGCGCGTTCGGCTTCGGCGGGATCGAGGCCGCCCACGCCGAAGCGATCCGGGCGTTCAAGCTGCTGGGCACCACCGAGACCCGAAACACCTGTCCATACTGCTCCGTCGCTTGCGGCGTGATCATGTATTCCAAGGGCGACCTTGCGAAGGGCGAGAAGGCCGAGATCACCCATATCGAAGGTGACGCCGACCATCCGACCAATCGCGGAACGCTGTGCCCGAAGGGCGCCGCGCTGCTCGACTTCGTGAAGTCGGACACGCGTCTGACCAAGCCGCGCGTGCGCAAGCCCGGCTCCGACAAGTTCGAGGACATCGCCTGGGAGGACGCGCTCGATCGCATCGCGCGCCACCTGAAGGATGATCGCGATCAGAATTTCGTGGCGCGCAACGATGACGGCGTGACGGTCAACCGGTGGACGACCACCGGTTTCCTCGCGGCGTCGGCAACCACCAACGAAACGGCGTTCCTGACCTATAAGGTGGTCCGCAGCGCCGGCATGCTGGTATTCGACAACCAAGCGCGGGTTTGACACGGCCCAACGGTGGCGAGTCTCGCCCCAACATTCGGCCGTGGCGCGATGACGAATTCCTGGACCGACATCCGGAATACGGATCTCGTGGTCATCATGGGCGGCAATGCCGCTGAGGCGCATCCGTGTGGCTTCAAGTGGGTCACGGAGGCCAAGGCCAACCGTGGTGCGAAGCTTATCGTCGTCGATCCGCGCTTCACACGGTCGGCGTCGGTGGCGGACATCTATGCTCCGATCCGCCAAGGCACCGACATCGCCCTCCTGATGGGCCTCATCAACTACTGCATCCAGAACGACAAAGTGCAGTGGGACTATGTGAAGGCCTTCACCAACGCCTCCTACCTGCTGAAGGACGGCTTCGGCTACCAGGACGGCCTGTTCACCGGCTATGACGAGGCCAAGCGCGACTACGACAAGTCGACCTGGGACTACCAGATCGGCGAGGACGGCTTCGTGGTCGTCGACGAGACGCTGACCCATCCGCGCTGCGTGTGGAACATGCTGAAGCAGCATGTCTCGATCTACACGCCCGAAATGGTGGAGCGGATCTGCGGCACGCCGCAGGATAAGTACCTGAAGATCGCCGAGATGGTGGCCGAGTGCTCCTCGCCGACCAAGACCATGACATCGATGTATGCTCTTGGCTGGACCCAGCATTCCAAGGGCTCGCAGAACATCCGCGGCATGGCGATGCTGCAACTCATCCTCGGCAATATCGGCGTGCGCGGCGGCGGTATGAACGCGCTCCGCGGCCACTCCAACATTCAGGGCCTCACCGACATCGGCCTGATGTCGAACCTGTTGCCGGGTTACCTGACCCTGCCGAACCAGAAAGAGGTGGACTTCACCACCTACATGTCGACCCGCGGCTTCAAGCCGCTGCGGCCCGACCAGATGAGCTACTGGCAGAACTACAAGAAGTTCGTCGTCAGTTTCCTCAAATCCATGTGGGGCGAGGCGGCGACGCCGGCGAACGACTTCGCCTTCGACTGGCTGCCGAAGCTCGACGTGCCCGCCTATGACGTGCTGCGCGCGTTCGAGCTGATGCACCAGGGCAAGATGAACGGCTATGTCTGTCAGGGCTTCAACCCGCTGCTCTCCTTCCCCAACCGGAAGAAGTGCACCGAGTCGCTGTCGAAGCTGAAGTTCCTGGTGACGATGGATCCGCTGGAGACCGAGACCTCCCGCTTCTGGGAGAATCACGGCGAGCACAACGACGTCGACCCGTCGCAGATCCAGACCGAGGTGTTCCAGTTGCCCAGCACCTGCTTCGCGGAAGACGAAGGGTCGCTGACCAATTCCGGGCGCTGGCTGCAATGGCACTGGCCGGGCGGCACGCCGCCGGGCGAGGCCAAGACCGACACCTGGATCATGGCGCAGATCTGGAAGCGGCTGAAGGCGCTGTACGAGCAGGAAGGCGGCCCGGTGCCCGAGCCGATCCTCAATCTGCGCTGGCCCTATGCCGACCCGGACGACCCGAAGGCGGACGAGATCGCCCGCGAGGTCAACGGCTACGCCATCGAGACCCTCTATGATCCGGCCGATGCGACCAAGGTTCTGGTCGAGAAGGGCAAACAGGTCGTCAGCTTCGCGCAGCTCCGCGACGACGGGACCACCTCGTGCGGCTGCTGGATCTATTCCGGCTGCTTCAACGAGAACGGCAACAACATGGCCCGGCGGGACACGACGGACCCCGACGATGCCGGCTTCTATCCGAAGTGGGCGTTCTCGTGGCCGGTCAACCGCCGCATCCTCTACAATCGCGCCTCGGCGGACCTCAACGGACAGCCGTGGGATCCCACGCGCAAGACCATCGCCTGGAACGGCGAGAAGTGGGAGGGCTATGACGTGCCCGACATCGCCCCGACGGCGAAGCCAGGCGTGGTCATGCCGTTCATCATGAACCCGGAGGGAACGGCGCGCCTGTTCACCCGCGGCATGATGAAGGAAGGCCCGTTCCCGGTGCATTACGAGCCGTTCGAATCGCCGATCGCCAATCCGATCGCCCCGAATATCCGCGGCAACCCGGCCGCGCGCATCTTCAAGGACGACCTGGAAGCGCTCGGCAATGCGGACAAGTTCCCGTACGCGGCGACTTCCTATCGCCTGACCGAGCACTTCCACTTCTGGACCAAGCATGTCCAGCCCAATGCCGTGATGCAGCCCGAGTTCTTTGTCGAGATCTCGGAGCAACTGGCGGCGGAGAAGGGCATCAAGGCCGGCGGATGGGTCAAGGTCATGTCCAACCGCGGCGAGGTGAAGGCGAAGGCGGTGGTGACCAAGCGCATCAAGCCGCTGCAATGCGACGGCAAGACCGTCCACATCGTCGGCATACCGCTGCATTGGGGCTTCACCGGTGCGGCGAAGAAGGGCTTCGGCCCCAACTCGCTGACACCCTATGTCGGTGACGCCAATATCGAGACGCCGGAATACAAGGCGTTCCTGGTCGATATTGCGCCGCTGACCGAACCGGTCTCGTAAGGGAGGCGCACCATGTATCCTCCGCTTCCGAACCCGTCCGTCCAGCCCTCCGCCGTCCAGTTCGGCGAGCAGGACCTGCTCCGCCGTTCGGCGTCGAACGTTCCGGCGCCGTCGCGTCAGCTCACCGAAGTGGCGAAGCTGATCGACGTCTCCAAGTGCATCGGCTGCAAGGCCTGCCAGGTCGCCTGCCTGGAATGGAACGACATGCGCGAGGAAGTCGGCGTGAACACGGGTGTCTATGACAACCCGCACGACCTCACGCCGGCCACCTTCACGCTCATGCGTTACACCGAGTGGGAGAACGAGGAGACCGGCAACCTCGAGTGGCTGATCCGCAAGGATGGCTGCATGCATTGCGCCGATCCGGGCTGCCTGAAGGCCTGCCCGTCGCCCGGTGCCATCGTGCAATATTCGAACGGCATCGTCGACTTCGTGCACGAGAACTGCATCGGCTGCGGTTATTGCGTGAAGGGCTGTCCCTTCAACATCCCGCGCATCTCCAAGGCCGACCACAAGGCCTACAAATGCACTTTGTGCTCCGACCGCGTGGCGGTGGGGCAGGGTCCGGCCTGCGCCAAGGCCTGCCCGACCCAGGCCATCGTGTTCGGACCGAAGGAGGACATGAAGCAGCATGCCGCGGCCCGGATCGAGGATCTGAAATCCCGCGGCTTCGCCAATGCCGGGCTCTACGATCCGCCCGGCGTCGGCGGCACGCATGTGATGTATGTGCTGCATCATGCCGACAAGCCGGAGATCTATGCCGACCTGCCGAAAGATCCCAAGATCAGCCCGGTGGTCGAATTGTGGAAGGGGTTGACCAAATATGCCGGCCTGACCGCGATGGCCGCCTTTGTCGGCGTGGGCTTCCTGCATCATGTCGTCTCCGGCGCCAACAGGGTCTCGGACGAGGATGAGAAGAACGCCAAGCGCCTGGCCGAGAACCGGCCGGAAAAGAGGTCGTCATGAGCATGAATGACGAAAAGCCGGGCGAGCAGGTCCATCTCGGCGATCCGGTGACGGTCGATCGCTACACGGTCGGCGCGCGAATCAACCATTGGATCACGGCGGCCAGCCTGGTGCTGCTCGCTTTGTCCGGATTGTCGCTGTTCCATCCCAAGCTGTACTTCCTGACCGCCCTGTTCGGCGGCGGCGAGAACACGCGGGCGATCCACCCCTGGATCGGCGTGGTGCTGTTCTTCGGCTTCCTCGGCCTGTTCCTGCGCTTCTGGAAGGCCAATCTGTGGAAACGCGAGGACGGCACCTGGATGGCGCGCCTGCGCGACGTGCTCGCCAGCAACGAGGAGAAGTTGCCCGAAGTCGGCAAATACAATGCCGGCCAGAAGATGGTGTTCTGGCTGATGTCGGTGCTGATCATCATCCTGATCGCCAGCGGCCTGGTGCTCTGGGATCAGTATTTCGCGCAATATACCAGCGTGGAGCAGAAGCGGGCGGCCGTCCTGATCCATGCGCTGGCGGCGATCGTCATCATCTGCGTGTGGATCGTGCATGTCTATGCGGCGATCTGGGTGCGCGGTACCATCCGCGCCATGACCAAGGGCTCGGTGACCGGTGGCTGGGCCTGGCGCCATCACCGCAAATGGCTGAAGGAATTGGTCACCGGCAAGCGTGACGACCACGGCAGCGGAGCGAAACCCGCCGAATAGGGTTCCTTCCCTGCGACACGTGACCCGTGCGGTTCGTGAGGTGAGAGATGGCAAAGACCGGTGCGCCCCAGCGCGACGCGACCCTGATCGGCGAGCTTGCCAACCCGGCCTTTGCCCGTCTGCCCGATCCGCTCCGGTTGTTTCACGACCGGGCCGAACGCTTCCGTTTCCTGGCGGAACGCCGCGACCTGGGCCCCTATCTGCTGTTCCTGGCCGGCCTGTCCGACGTGCAGCATCTGGTGCAGGAAGGGCTGCCGGAGCCCGTCTTGCTGGAGGCCGAGGCACTTGACCGTGCGCGGGCGTTCGGCATGCCGCCGCTCGATCGCACGCGGTTCGCGACCGATGCGGTCTTCGATACCACGGTCGACCGGATGCTGGCGCTGCTCGACGGCAGGACCATGCCGGATGCGGCGGCCGCGGCGCTGTCCCGGCTGCGCGCGGCGCCGGACCTGGTCCGCGCCGATATGGTCCGCGCGGTCCTGGAGCACGCCATCCCGATGGAGACGCTGGCCGAGCATGTCTATGTGGCGGCGGCGCTGCAGGTGCATTTCGCCCGGCTGGCGACCCGGCTCGACTCCAAGGCGCTGGTGCCGGTCGGCGACGGCGCCTGTCCCGCCTGCGGCGGCCCGCCGGCAAGCACGATGGTGGTGGGCTGGCAGGGGGCGCATGGCACCCGCTATTGCGGCTGCGGCCTGTGCGGCACGTTGTGGAACTACGTCCGCGTCAAATGCGCCCTGTGCGGCTCGACCGAAGGCATCTCCTATCAGGAGATCGACGGCGCCGGCGGCACCATCAAGGCGGAGACCTGCAAGCGCTGCCACGGCTATGTGAAGGTGCTGCAGCAGCATGTCGATCCGGCGGTCGACGTGATCGCCGACGACGTGGCCAGCCTCGCCCTCGATCTGCTGGTGCGGGAGACGGGATTCCGCCGCGGCGGTGTCAACCCCTTCCTTCTCGGCTATTGAGGGTCCGGGCGATGTCGGGCGACAGCATCGCAAATGCCGGGATCGCAAATGCCGGGCGTCTGCCCTCGGTCGACGAGGTGCTGCGGACGCCGACGGCGGCCGCGGCGATCGAGGCCTTCGGCCGGCCGGCCGTCTTGGCTGCGGTTCGGGCGGCGATCGCCGATGCGCGCCACGCCAAGCAAGGTGCGATGGCGGAGATCGTCGCGGAGGCGGCGCGCGCGCAGCTTGAGGCGCAATCGGTTCCCGGCCTGCGGCCGGTCTTCAACCTGACCGGCACCGTGTTGCACACCAATCTTGGCCGCGCGCTGCTGGCCGACGCGGCGGTCGCGGCGGCGAATGCCGTGATGCGGGAAGCAACGGCTCTGGAGTTCGACCTTGCGAGCGGCAAGCGCGGCGAGCGCGACGACCATCTGCGCGGCCTGCTGTGCGAGCTGACTGGGGCGGAGGACGCTACGGTCGTCAACAACAACGCCGCGGCGGTGCTGCTGGTGCTGAACACGCTGGCCAAGGGACGAGATGCCGTCGTCTCACGCGGCGAGCTGATCGAGATCGGCGGCGCCTTTCGCATGCCGGAGATCATGAGCCGCGCCGGCGCCCGTCTGGTCGAGGTCGGCACCACCAACCGGACCCATGCGAAGGATTACGCGGCGGCGCTCGGGCCGAAGACCGGCCTGGTGCTGAAGGTGCATACCTCGAATTATCGCATCGAAGGCTTCACCAAGGAGGTCGCTGCGCGCGACCTGGCCGGCTTGGCGCATGCGCACGGCGTGCCGCTAATCAACGATCTCGGCTCCGGCACGCTGGTCGATCTGGCGCGCTTCGGCTTGGCGCATGAGCCGACGGTGGCCGAGGCTGTCGCGGAGGGTGCCGACCTCGTCACCTTCTCCGGCGACAAGCTGCTGGGCGGGCCGCAGGCGGGTTTCATCGTCGGGCGCAAGGAATTGCTGGCGCGGATCAACCGCAACCCGATGAAACGCGCGCTTCGCGTCGACAAGATCCGCCTGGCGGCGCTGGAAGCGACGCTCAAGCTCTATCGCGATCCGGACCGCCTGGCCGAGAAACTCCCGACCCTGCGTCTGCTGACGCGGCCGCAGGCGGAGATCAAGGCGGTCGCCGGCCGTGTCGGCCCGTTGCTCGAGCGCAAGCTGGGCGATGCGTTTCAGGTGGCGATCATCGATTGCGCCAGCCAGATCGGCTCCGGCGCCCTGCCGCTGGAAACTCTGCCCAGCGCCGGCGTTGCCATTCGTCCCGCCGCATCGCGCGGCCAGGGACGCGCGCTGGCGGCGCTGGCCGACGCGCTGCGCAAGCTGCCGGTGCCGGTGATCGGCCGGGTCGCCGACGGGGCGTTGATCCTCGACCTTCGCTGCCTGGAGGATGAAAGCGGCTTCGCGGCCAATCTCGCCGCGCTTGATTTTGCGGAGGGGCGCGATGGGCAAGCCTGAAGCCGTTGTGCATGCCCCGCTCGGTGCGGCGGAGATAGACGCGCGCATGACGATGGCCTATGAGGCGGCCGGCTGCGGCGACTATGAAAGCGCGCTGGAGATCTGGGGCCCGCTGGCTCATGCTGGCGTGGCCCGCGCGCAGAGCAATGTGGGGGCCTGCTTCGCCAACGGGCTTGGTGTCGCCGCGGACGGTGCGCTTGCCCTGCGCTGGCTGACGCTGGCGGCGGAGGCGGGCGACGCGGTCGGCCAGCGCAATCTGGCGACGCTCCATTTCAAAGGCGAAAAGGTGGA
>DASZQC010000339.1:0-8307 GCA_035549815.1 Dongiaceae bacterium | reverse complement strand
GACCGGCCAGACCAGCAGCAGCGTCGGCACCGCGACCACGATCACCAGCAGGGAGAGCGGCGCGCCGAGGCGGGCATAGTCGCCGAACTTGTAGCCGCCGGGGCCCATGACCAGCGTGTTGCACTGATGCCCGATGGGGGTCAGGAAATCGCAGCCGGCGCCGATCGCCACGGCCATCAGGAAGGCGTCGGGGACATAGCCCAGGGTTTGCGAGAAGCTGACCGCGATCGGCGCCATCACCAGCACCGTCGCGGCATTGTTCAGGAACGGAGTCACCAGCATCGCGGTGGCGAGGATCAGGGCCAGCGCGCCATAAGCCGGCAGGTTCTTCGCCACCTCCGACAGCCAGTTCGCGATCAGGTCGGTGGCGCCCGTCGTGCTCAGGGCCTCGCTGACCGGAATGAGGGCGGCCAGCATCACGACAATGGGCCATTCGATCAGGTTGTAGATCTGCCGCAGCGAGATGGCGCGGCTCAGCACCATCAGCACGGCGGCGCCGAAGAACACCACATGCACCGGCACGATCTTGAAAGCGGTCATCGCCATCGCCGCCAGCAGGATGATGACCGGCAGCAGGGCACGGCGCGTCTTGCCCAGATGCAGGGTGCGCTCCGCCAGCGGCAGGCAATCCAGCGCCTTCAGCCGTTCCGGCAGATCGGCCAGATTGCCCTGCAGCACAATGATGTCGCCCATTTGCAAGCGGATGGTGCCAAGACGCTCGGTCAGCCGCTGCCCCGAGCGGCTGACCGCCAGCAAATTGACGCCGAACCGCTCGAACAAGGCGCTGACCTGGGCCGAGACGTCGATGAGCGGCGAATCGGCGCCGATCACCGCCTCGATGCTGCCGACTTCGGCTTGCGGTTGCGGCGCGTCCGGCCGGCGATGGCCGGATTCCAACTTCAGCTTGCCCAGCGCGACAGCGCGTTCCAGCGCATGCGGGTCGCCCTCGAGGATCACCGTCTCGCCGGCATTCAAAACGGCATCGGGCAGCGGCACGATGCGGCTGTCATCGGCGCGCAGGATCGCGATCACCTTCGCATCGTCATGGGCCAGCGCCTGCAAATCGGCGACGGTCTTGCCGGCGATCGGAGAATCCTCCGGCACCTCGGCTTCGGTCACGTATTTCTTGACCGCCAGGGCCTCGTCCATCGAAGCACTGACCCGCGTGCGCACCGGCAACATGCGATAGCCGACCACCAGGAACAGCAGCCCGGCCACGGCGAGCACGAGACCGACCGGCGTGAAGTCGAACATCGAGAAAGGCTGGCCGACGATCTCACCGCGCACGCGCGACACGATGATGTTGGGCGAGGTGCCGATCTGGGTCATCAATCCGCCCAGCAGCGCGCCGAACGACATCGGCATCAGGAAGCAGGAGGGCGAAGCATTGGAGCGCTTCGCCATCTGGAAGGCGACCGGGATCATGATCGCCAGCGCGCCGACATTCTTCACGAAGGCGGACAGGATCGTGACCGTCGCCACCAGCACGAACATCTGCGCCTGCACGGAATTCACGCGCTTGGAAATGCGCTGCAGCAGCAGTTCGGGCACGCCGGTCTGGGCAATAGCGCCGCTCACGACCAGGGCGCTGGCGACGATGATGACGATGTCGTCGCTGAAGCCCTTGAATGCCTCCTCGGGCTTCACCAGGCCGGTCGCGACCGAGGCCAGCAGCGCCAGGCAGGCGACGATGTCGTAGCGCGGCCGCCCCCAGACGAACAGCGCCATCGTGCCGGCGATGACGGCGAAGGCCAGACCCTGGTCGAATGTCATGAAGGCTTGCTCCGGGGAGAGTGCGCAAAGGTAACCCGGCGCCGCCCGCTTCGTTCCCCTTCGGCACGCCCCCAAGGGGCCGCGATCACCTGCCCTTCGGTCGCACGCCCGCCTTCACATCGGCGACGCTCACGCCGGTGAGCTCGAGATGGCACGGGTCCCAGCCGATCTTGCTGATCTTGGCGGCAGTGTCGCGCGCGGCGATGGCGTCGGCGATCGGCACGCGCAATTTCGCCGGCAGGCCCCAATCCAGACCGGTCGAAAGCTGATGGTCGCGCGCCGCGATCGCCAGCGACAGCAGGTATTTCGTGGACGGCGCCAGTGGCGCGTCGTCATCCAATATGTCGACCGCCAGCGCCTGCTTCTCGCCATTCGGGCCGGTGGCGTTGTGGTAGCCGAACTTCAGCTTGCTGTGGCCGGTGTTGAAGGCCTCGAGCTGTTCGGCGGGCGACCGCCAGGCCTGCTGGATGCGCGGACGGATCTGCTGACCTTCCAGATCGCCGATGACCGCCGCCAGGCGCGTGCGGAACCATGGGAAGCATTCCTGCAGCATCTGGGCGTTGCGGGCTAAGCGTTTGTCTTCCTTCATCTGGCCCTCCTCCATTGGCAATTGCCGCGCCGAAATAGGCGTGCAAATCCGACCGGCCCCGACGCGGCCAGTCGATAATCGCGACGAAAAATCAATGTTCAGAATCGGCCCGAGCGTAGATCACACGCGGCCGGATTTCCAGGCGATGCGCAAGGTCGATGAACCCGCGCGCCGGTTCATCTGGCGAATATCCGCTTCGATACAAGCGAATATAGAGATCGGGCGGCGCGTGCCTGGCACCCGCCGCCCGAATATTGGCCACCCGTGTGGCGGCCTTTATTGCGCCGCGGCCGCCTTGCGCAGGCGCGGCGCCAGCTTTGCGCGGATGCCGCGGCCGCGCTCGGTGTCGGCGCGGGCGAAGAAGGCGTCGACGGCGGCCACATAGCGGCCTTCCTGCGCCTCCTTGATCGCCAGCGGCAGCGCCTTGCGGAACTGCTCGAAGCAGGCGATGTCCGGCGAGGAGTAGTTGAGCCGCAGGTAATCGGCGCATTTCACGTCGCCCAATCCGTCGCCGGGAATGGCGGCGACCTTGTGATTGAGCAGGCCGACGGTGATCTCCTGCGCGGTGACACCGGTGCCGGAGACGTCGATCACGGTGCAGAAGCCGAAGGACGGCTCCACCGGGATGGTCACCCCCGGATTCTGCGCCACCGTCTCCTTCAGATGCGCGTAATTGCGCCGGATGATTTCGGTCGAGCGCGCCAGATAGGGTTCATCCTGCATGGCCGCGAGCGTCGCATGCTGGCCGGGATAATTGATGTGGATCTTGGTCAATTCCATCTTGGCCAGGAAGGCGCCGCGAATCAGGTCCGGGTGGCCGGCCATGAAGCCGACGCGCAAGGCCGGCATGCCGTAGCCCTTCGACACGCCCGACACCGACACGACATGGCTCATGTCATGCTCGGCGCTGTGCAGCGAGGCCATCGGGATCTGCACGGCCTTGGGGTCGGTCTGGTGCGTGTTGTGGGTGATGTTGTTGAAGATGACGATGCCCTTGGCGCGGGCGAGCTTCGCGATCTCCAGCAATTCGTCCTTGGTCTGCACCGTGCCGAACGGATTGATCGGGTCGCACACCACGATCATCTTGGTCTTTGGCGTTATCGCCGCGGCGACTTCGCTGGGTCGCAGGCGGAAACCGTTGCCCGCGTTCAGTTCGATCGGCACCACCTTGGCGCCGCACAATTCCGCCGCCGGCACGAAATGGAAATAGCCGGGATCGGTGACGATCACCTCGTCGCCGGGATCGAGGAACGTCAGGTAGGTGTAGCCGATGCCGCCCTGCGCGCCTTCGACGCCCAGCACCTCGAAATCCTTGCCCAGCCTGCGGCCGAACTTGTGGTCGGCGACCAGCGCCTTCAACTCCGGCATGCAATCGGGCGGATAGACCTTCACGATGTCGGCGTCGGTCGAAGCATCGCGCAACGCCTCCAACGCGGACTCGGGCGCACCGATGTGGTTGGCCATGTAGCCCATGTCGTAATAGCCCTTGCCGGTCACGGCATAGACGCCGCCCGGCGCCACATCACCCCAGTTCAGGCCGAGGATGTCGATGGCGGTCTTGAAGGTGACGTAATTGCCCATGCCCTGCGGGTGGTTGAGCAGGGCCTGGGTTCGCTGGGACAGCAATTTCTGGATCGGGCTGAGCTTGGCCATGGCGAACTCCCTGGAAAGAGACGGAAATCGGCCTTGCGGCCATTCCTTAATTTGTCTACCGTATTGTCGACAATCCTGACGACAGGAGCCTTGGGTGTCAAGACTGACAGTGGTGACGGCGTCCAGCAGCGTCGAACGGGCCTATGAGGCCCTGCGCGGCATGGCTGTCCGGTTCGAGCTGAAACCAGGCGAACGGCTGAACGAGGTCGAGCTGGCGCGCAGCCTGAAAATGAGCCGGGCACCCTTACGCGAAGCGATGAACCGGCTGGTCACCGAGGGGCTGCTGACCTTCGTGCCGAACCAGGGTTTCTCCTGCCGGCGGCTCAGCGCCTCCGAGATCGCCTCGCTCTATGAAGTGCGCGCCGACCTGGAATCTGCGGGCGCACGCATCGCCGCGCGCAAGGCGACGCGTGGCGAGATACTGGAACTCGATGAATTCTGGCACGGCATCGCGCGGGCGCAGGACCGCACGCCGCTCGAGGCGCTGGTCGAACGCGACGAGGAATTCCATCTGAAGCTGGCTGCGCTGTCGGGCAACCGCGAGCGCGTGCGTATGCTGGAGAACATCAACGCCCGCATCCATTTCGTGCGTCGCATCAACCTGGAAACGCCGGCGCGCCGCACCGAAAGCTTCGCCGAGCATGAGGCGATCACCGCCTGCCTGCTGAATGGCGACGGCGACGGCGCCGCCGATCTGCTGCGCCGCCACCTGGCGCTCAGCGCCGAAGAGGCCGCCAGCTCCATCCGCGAAGGCCTCGCCCGCATCTATGCGGAGAGCGTGGCTTAGTTGCCTTGAGCCGCGTGCGCGGATTGCTGCTCCAGCTTCGGCAGCGGGCCTAGCCGCGCGCAGGTCGCGATGTTGCGCGCATGCACGTCGAGCATGTCCTGCAGATCCGCACGCAAGGCGGCGTCACTGATCCGCGGCAAGGCTTCCTGCAGCCGGCGCACCACCCAACCCTGGCCGCGATTGAGCAGATCGAGCCTTTGATCGGCATCGCGCAGCGCCATCACCTTGTCGTAGAAGGCACCCGTCGCCAGGCTCGGCGTGCCGCCCAGGCGATTGATATGGAAGGTCAGCATGGCGCAGAAGCGCGCCTCGTCCCGCGCCACCTCACGCAGGACCAGGCCCACGGCGGATGATGGCGCCTCGTTGCTCATCCGCCCGACGCTGCGTGCGCCGGCGCGCTCCGCGACCAGCATCTCGCCCAGCAGATCGAGCAGCATCTCCCGATCCATCCGCGTCTCGTTCGATAAGCCCGTCTCCGCCGCGGCGCCATGAGCCGCGCCGTCCGGCTTCCTGATCCAGGTGAAGCCGTTCTCCGTGACGATGGCGTCCAGCGGAATGTCGTGCGGCTGCGGATGGATGCTGTCCAGCCGACCCAGCTCATAGCCGATGCCGATGGTCATCGGCCGCGGGCTGGCCTGCGCGAGCGTCCGGTCGTAGTAGCCGCCGCCATAACCCAGCCGATAGCCGGCGCCATCGAATCCCACCAGCGGCACCAGCAGCAGCGTCGGTCGCACCGGGGCACGGTCGGCGGGAATGGGAATGTTCCAGATGCCGCGCTGAAGTTTCGCGTGCGGCCGCCAGGACCAGAATTCCAGCGGATGTGCGCGCTCGACCACCACGGGCAGCGCCGCTTCGCCGCCATCGGCGACGAGCCCACGCACGAAATGACGCAGATCGACCTCGCCCTTGAACGGCCAATAGAAGCCGGTGCAGGCGATGCTGATGTCAGGCACATGCTCGCGGACGAGCCTGGTGGCGATCGCGCGCAGTCGGTCTTTCGCCTCACGCGGAACGCCGAGGCGCCGGGACCTGAGCTCGGCACGCTTGGCGCGGCGCCAGTCGCGGATCTCTTCCCAGCTTTTCATCACTTCCCGCCGATCAGCGCAGGTTGAGATGCAGCGGGCCGCCGGCGGCTGCCGGCGCGCGCCCGGCGGAGGCGGCCGGCGCGTCGGTCCCGGCGCGCACGCGACTCAGGTTCTTGGCGGCGAAATCCCAGTTGAGGACATGCTCGACCAGCGCCCCCGCATAGTCGGCGCGGCGGTTCTGGTAATCGAGGTAATAAGCGTGCTCCCACACATCGATGGTCAGCAGCGGCACCTGGCCGTGCACCAGCGGTGTGTCGGCATTGGACGTGGTGGTGATGCGCAGCCTGTCGCCGTCGCTCACCAGCCACGCCCAGCCGCTGCCGAACTGCCCGGTCGCGGCGGCGGCAAACTCGCTGGCAAAGGCTTCATGAGTGCCGAAATCGGCCGCGATGCGGGCGGCAAGCTCGCCCTCCGGCTTGCCGCCGCCCTGTGGCCGCAGCGAACGCCAGTAGAAAGCGTGATTCCAGGCCTGCGCTGCATTGTTGAACAGCGCGCGATGGACCTCCTGCCCGGCGGTCTGGCGGATGATCGCCTCCAGCGGCTGATCCGCGAGACGCACCTTGGCGGCAAGATCCTTGGTCTTGTCGACATAGGCCTTGTGATGCTTGCCGTGATGGATTTCCAGCGTCCGGCGCGAGACGAAAGGCTCCAGCGCCTCATAGGGATAGGGCAATTGCGGCAGGGCGATTTGCACGGGGAGGCTCCTTGATGGGTGCTCTTCTTAAAGCTAGGCGCCCGCTTATATTCTGCCAAACGATGAATTTTGGCGCTTAATATCGATTTCTTCGATATAATCTCATGGCAGCCCACCCGTAGCTCCCGAGGCGCCCGTGGACACCGAGCTTGCCCGCACGTTTCTCACCGTCATCGGTGCCGGCAATTTCATCAGTGCGGCCGAGCGCCTGCACGTCACCCAATCCACCGTCAGCGCGCGCATCCACGCGCTGGAGGAGCAGCTCGGCTGCACCTTGTTCGTCCGCAACAAGGCCGGCACGACCCTGACGCCGGCGGGGCGCCAATTCCAGAAGCATGCCGCGACCCTGGTGCGCACGGTGGAATATGCGCGCCACGATGTCGGTATCGCGCGGGGCTTCCGCGCCGCCCTGACCATCGGCGGCCGGTTCGGATTGTGGGAGCAGTTCCTGCTGCCATGGCTGCCGTTGATGCGCGCGGCAGCGCCCGATGTTTCGGTGCGCGCCGAGATCGGCATGGAGGCGGAGCTGATGCAAAGCTTGGTCGAAGGACGGCTCGACATCGGCGTCATGTACGCGCCGGAGAGCCGGCCGGGTCTGAAGGTCGAATTGCTGCACGAAGAGCGGCTGGTCCTGGTGTCGACCGACGCCAAAGTGCACGACCAGCCAGGTCCCGATTATGTCTATGTCGATTGGGGCCCGGAATTCTATGCGCGCCACAGCGTCAGCTTTCCGGATTTCTTCGGCGCCGCCCTGACCGTGAACATCGGCTGGATCGGCTTGCAACACATTCTGGAACGTGGCGGCTCAGGCTATTTCCCGCTGCGCCTGGTCAACCAGTATCTGGCAACGGGACGCCTGACGCGCCTAGCCGCCGCGCCGGAATTCTCGCAGCCCGCCTATCTGGTCTATTCGGCGGAGGGCCACGAGGATTTCGTCGAAACGGCGCTGGATGGAATCAGGCACGCGGCGCAACACAGCGTGTCGCAGAGCTGAGCCATCGCGTCGGAGCCGCGGTCACACGCGCTGCTCCGCTGCGGCCGTGCCTTCTGCTGCCGTATCGCGCGGCTGCGACAGCAGCTTCAGGATGGTGAGCGACCGGGATGCGCCGTCGCGCCCTTCCAGCGTGATCGACTGGCCTTCTGACAAGCCAAGCAAGGCCGCACCCATCGGCGTCAGGATGGAGATGCGTCCCTCGTCGATATTCTCCTCTCCGGGATAGACCAGGCTGACGGTACGCGTGGTGCCGTGCGCCTCGTCGCGGAAGGAAAAGCGCGCGTGCATGGTGACGACATCCGGCGCGATCTCGTCAGCTTCGACGATGCGGGCACGGTCAAGCTCGGCCGCGAGTTTCTCGCCGGCGGTCGACGCATGGCGCATCGCCGCGTCGGCGAGGCCCGACAGGCGCTCGTAATCCGGCCGCGTCACGACGATGGGCGGGAGCATGCCTCGAATATGCATGATGTTTCCTTTCGCAAAATGCCCGGCCAGCGCCGGTGCCGGCGGCGCGCGGAATCCCCGCGTCAGCCGCCCGATTTCACTCAGCTCAAATGGATGGAAATGAAAGGTCCAGTCCCGGATCGGGCGCCCGGACTTTGGATGCGCCGCCTAGATCCGGGAGAAACAGCCCGTCATGAGGCTGCCCGATCGGAGCAGGAACGATGCCTTGCGGCGGATGTGGCGCGTCTTGGTCATAGGACACCATATCAGAATGCAGGCCGGCAAAGT
>DASZQC010000338.1:0-6023 GCA_035549815.1 Dongiaceae bacterium | reverse complement strand
TTCGCCGCCGCGCGAATCTGCAGCCACGCCGCCTTGCCGCCGCCCTGCTTCAATTCCAGCGCGGCCAGCGCCCGGTCCATTTCGGCGACCGCCTCCTGCGGCCGTTTGAGGCGCAGCAGCGCCTTGGCGCGGCGCATATGCGCCTGCTCCAGATCGGGGCGCAGGGCGAGGGCCTTGTCATAGGCGGCGAGCGCCGCCGCATCGTCGCCGCCCGCCGCATGGACATCGCCCTGTCCGACATAGATCCAGGCGTCGGTCGGATTGCGGTCGATGGCGCGCTGGTAATCGGCAAGGGCCGCGGCGCGCTGCCCCAGATCGCTCAGCGCCACCGCGCGATCGAAATAGGGCAGATGCCAGTCCGGCTTCAGACGGATGGCTTCGTCATAATCGGGGATCGCGGCGGCCGGCGCGCCGCCGCGGATCTTGGCCACGCCGCGATTGAGGTACAAGGCCGGGTCGCCCGGCCTCAGCACGATGGCCGCGTCATAATCCTGCACCGCGCGCTTGTAATCGCCGAGCTCGTCCAGCGCCATGGCGCGCTGCGACAGCAGGCCGACCTGGACATTGGCCGACAGGCTCGGCGCCTTCAGCGCGCGGCTGCAGGCTTCGATCCGCAAGGGCGGCTCCAGGGTCAGGTCGCGGCACAGGAAGGCGTCGGTATTCCAGCCTTCCTGCTGGGCCAGGGCGGTCGGCGCTGCCATGCCGAGCGCGGCAAGCAGGATGGGAAGCAACGTCACGGGATTGCGCATGGACTTCATCAGAGGCAAGGATTACGGCGATCCTGAGGCATTGAAACACGCCATGGCCGCGACTTCCACCCAGCATCTTGCCCTTCGGAGACGGCGCGACGACGCGGATCTCGACGCGCTGCTGCGCGACGTCCAGGCGTGCCGCGCCTGCGCCGGAAAGCTGCCGCATCTGCCGCGCCCGGTCATACAGGTTGGCGCGGCGGCGCGCCTGGTCATCGTCGGCCAGGCGCCGGGATCGCGCGTCCATGCCAGCGGCATCGCCTGGGACGACGACAGCGGCGATCGGTTGCGCCAATGGACCGGCCTCGACAAGGACGTCTTTTATGATCCGGCGCGGGTGGCGATGATCCCCATGGGCTTCTGCTATCCGGGCAAGGGCGGCAACGCCGATCTGCCGCCGCGGCCGGAATGCGCGCCCTTGTGGCACGATCGCCTGCTGGCGCACCTGCCCCGGCGCCGGCTGATGCTGCTGGTCGGCTTCCACGCGCAGCGGCGTTACCTGGGCGCCCGGCGGGCGGAGAGCATGACCGGGACGGTGCGGCAATTCCGTGCCTATCTGCCGGAATGCCTGCCGCTGCCGCATCCCAGTTGGCGCAGCACGCTGTGGATGAAGCGCAATCCCTGGTTCGCGGAGGAAGTTGTGCCGGCCCTGCGCGCCATCGTCCGGGACACCCTGGGTTGAGGGTCTTGCCGAAGGAATTTTCGGCTTCGCGCGTTGCAATGAAACACATCGAAACTCATAGGGAACGTCTTATGCCGCTTCCACACCGTTTGGCGTTTTTCCGCTGCGCGTTCAGCGTCCTGCTTGCGGCATGGCTGCTGATGGCGCATGCGGCCGTGGCCGACGAGGCGAAGGTCAAGATCGGCGGCCAGGATGTGCTGGTGGCGCGCAATGTCGCCTATGGCCCGGGCAAGCTGCAGCGCCTGGACATCTACCGCCCGGCGATCACCTACGTCGCGGCGCAGCCCGCGCCCATCATCCTGATGGTGCACGGCGGCGGCTGGGAGAATGGCGATAAGGCGATGAGCCGCGTGGTGGACAACAAGGTCGCGCGCTGGATCCCGCGCGGCTTCATCTTCGTCTCGGTCAACTACCCGATGATTCCGGAGAGCGACCCGGTCGAGCAGGCCGATGACATCGCCCGCGCGCTCGCCGAGGTGCAGAAATCCGCGCCCGGCTGGGGCGGCGATCCGGCGCGAATCATCCTGATGGGCCATTCGGCGGGCGCGCATCTGGTCAGCCTGCTGAATGCCGATCCGGCACGTGCCACGAAGCTCGGCGCAAAACCGTGGATCGGCGTCGTGTCGCTGGACAGCGGCGCGCTGGATGTGCCGTCGATCATGAATCGTCGGCACAACAAGCTCTACGACGATGCGTTCGGCGCCGATCCGGAATTCTGGAAGGCGGCTTCGCCAATGCACCAGTTGAAAAGCGGCGGCGCGCCCTGGCTCGGCGTCTGCTCCGACATGATCCGCAATTCCTGCCCGGAGAACCAGGAATTCGCGACGGCGTCAAAGCAGCACGGCGTGCGCGCAGAGATCCTGTCGCAGAAGCTGCGCCACGGCCCGGTCAACGCCGAGCTCGGCCTGCCCGGCGCCTATACCGATGCGGTGGAAACCTTCATGGCCTCGCTTGATCCGACCGTGAAGGCCCTGCTCGGCAAATAGATCAGTCGCGCGGCGTCCGGTACCACAGCATCACCGTGCCGTCGGGATAGGTCTGGCAGCCGCTCAGCAGCAGCTTCTCCACCTCGCCATGCGGCGCCAGCAACGGGATGCCGCCGCCGAGGATCGCCGGCACCAGGCCGATGCCGTAGGTGCTGATCAGGCCGCGCTCGCGGAACGAAGAGGCGAGCTTGCCGCCGCCGACGATCCAGGCGCGCTTCAGGTTGCGCCCTTCCATCTCCTCCACAACCTTCTCCGGCGGCCCCGGGGTCAGGATCACGTCGGGCGAGATGGCCTGCAGCGGCCGGCGCGTGAACACCCAGCAGGGCTTGCCCGGATAGGGCCAGTCCGCGTGGCGCAGCACTTTCTCATACGTGCGGCTGCCCATCAGGATGGCGTCGATGGTCGTGTAGAAGTCCTGATAGCCGTAATCCTCGCCATCCGCCTCGATCCGCGGCAGCCAGTCGATGCCGCCGTCCCGCGTGGCGATCTGCCCGTCCAGGCTGGCGGCGGCGTAATAGACGATCTCGACCATGGCGGGCTCCGACTCGAGAGGCGTCCTCGACCATAGTTGGATCGCGACTCTCCGTATATTGCCCGCTTGACCCGGCCAGCCAACTTCGCCAGTAACGCCGGCATGACCATCTTCACCGACATCCGCGCCGGCTGCCGCCACGTGGCCGAGAATGCGGGCCTGGTGCGCATCGACCAGGCGCGCCTCGCGCAATATGCCCGCGACTTTCCGGTGGCGGAGGTGGGCCAGGCGACCCTCGACCCGGCGACCCATTATGTCGGCCAGGGCAAGGACACGCTGCTGTTCGTTCTGGTGCTGGACACGATCAATTTCGGCTCCGGCTATTTCCCGCATTTGAAGAAGCGCGCGGGGATGAGCGGGTATTTCACCGTCGCCGCCGGTCTCAACGACTGGTTCAGGCAGGAAGGGCCGCCCGGCGCGGCGCGGCTGGAGGCGCTGACCCGCGCCGATTGCGCGCGCATCTTCGGCCAGGCCGATGGTGATGCCGCCGCGATGGAGCTGATGGGCTTGTTCGCCAACGCGCTGAAGGATCTGGGCGCGCTGCTGCTGGCGCGATTCGACGGCGAAGCCGTGCGGCTGGTGGAGACGGCGCGGCACAAGGCCGCCAGCCTGATCCGCATCCTGCGCCAGATGCCCTATTTCGACGACGTGGCGATCTGGCACGGCCGCGCCGTGCCGTTCATGAAGCGCGCGCAACTGACCGCCGCCGACCTGGACCTGGCCTTCCAGGGCGAAGGCTGGGGCCGCTTCGACGACCTCAGCGAGCTCACCATCTTTGCCGACAATCTGGTGCCGCATGTGCTGCGCGTCGATGGCGTGCTCGCCTACGACCCAAAACTGCTGGCGCGCATCGAGGCGGGCGAGGTGCTGAAGGTCGGCGCGCCGGAGGAGGTGGAGATCCGCGCCGCCGCCCTGCACGCGGTGGAGCTGCTGAAGGGCCATCTGCACGCCGCCGGCCATGCCCGCGTCACCTCCGTGGCGCTCGACTACCTGCTGTGGAATCGTGGCCAAGGCGAGCGCTACAAGGCGGCGCCGCGCCACCGCGCGCGGGGTGTCTTTTATTGAGCTAAATGCCTAAGAGTTTAGCGAAAGATCGACCGGCGGATTTCCCCAACGGCCCATAGCCAGGGGCCACGCCGCCACGTAGGATTTGCTTCCAGACCAGATATCGTCACAGCGCCAACCCAGAGAGGGTGCCATGGCAACCGTTGACGTGTACGCGGAGACCCCGGTTTCGCCGCCCTTGAACCGGCCCGACGGGAGCAACGCCGTCGCCCCGCAACGCGAGCGGCGCAGCGGCCGGCGCCTGCCCTTCCAATTGGTCGCGGCGATCTGGATCGGCTTCCTGCTCTGCGTGATCACCGCGACGTTGACCCTGGAGAGCTATCGCGGCGCGCTGCGCCTGCTGCGCGCCACCGCCGCCGAATCCACCCGCTATGTCGGCGAGAGCTTGAGCGAGAAGGTCGGCCGCATCCTGGCGCCGGCGGAGAATGCGCTGAACCTGCTGGCCGCCAGCAACCTGTCGGAAGCGGGCGATACCGGCATGCGGCTGCGCGAGCTGCCGGACTTCCTGCGCCTGCTGACCTCCAACACCGGCTTCGACGCCGCCTATATCGGCTATGTCAATGGCGAGTTCCTGCTGATCCGGCCCCTGCGCACGGAGGAGGATCACGGGCGCTACGCGGCGCCGAAGGCCGCCGCTTTGCTGGTCCAGTCGATCAGCCGCGACGAGCTGGGCGCCGGCCACGGCCAGTATCGCTTCTACGGCGCCGACGGCACCTTGCTGCGCGCCCGTGCCGAGCCCGGCTACAATTTCGATCCGCGCGAGCGGCCCTGGTTCCAGGCCGCGCAAGATGCGAACCGCACCATCCTGACCGACCCCTATGTCTATTTCACCACCAACACCCTGGGCGTCACCATGGCGCGGCCGGTGCGCGACGGCGGCCCGGTCATCGGCATCGATCTGATGTTGCAATCCATCGCCGCGGAGTTGACTCCCTTGCGCATCACGCCGGCGACGGAGATCGCCGTCATCGACAGATTCGGCCGGGTCATCGGCTATCCCGATTCGGGCCGGCTGATCGTCAACAACCCCGACGGGTCGCCGCGCCTGGCCGGCATCCAGGAGCTCGGCGTGCCGGCGCTCGCCCAGGCGGCGCTGCTCACCACCGACGACAGGCGCCAGGCGGAGACGACCATCGACGGGCGCGGCTGGCAATTGCTGCGCGCCGACATCCGCGGCCTGAACGAGCAGCCGCTGGGCGTGCTGATCGCCGTGCCGAACGATGAATTGTTCGCCGATGCGTACGCCTTGCTGGGCCGGCAATTGATCATGGCCGGCATCATCCTGGTCGCCGCTTTGGGGCTCGGCTTCTGGGCCAGCGGCCTGCTGGCGCGGCCGCTGCGCGATCTGGCGCGCAAGACCAGGAACATCGCCGCCTTCGACTTCACCGGCGACATGAAGGTGCCGACCCGCATCGCCGAAATCGGCCGCCTGGGCGGCGCGCTGCAATCCATGCAGGAGACCATCCGCCGCTTCCTCGACATCGGCCACGCCATGTCGACGGAGACCGACCTGCGCCGCCTGCTGGCCCGCGTGCTGCGCGAGACCATGAAGCTGGTCGATGGCGATGGCGGCGTCCTCTATCTGCGCTCCGCCGACGGCAAGAGCCTGGAGCCGGAGCTTGCCTTGTGGGGCGACCGCGACCTGGCCGACGGCGACCAGGGGCCGAACCCGATCGCGCTCGACGGCGACGTGCCGGAGGAGATCGACCGCGCCTTGAAGGGCGAGGTGGCGCTGCTGCGCAAGCAACATATGGACGCCGGCCGTCTGGCGACGCTCGGCCTGACCCCGCTGGGCGGATTGCTGGAATCGAGCCGCGCGGGACTCATCGTGGCGCCGCTGACCGACCGGCAAGGTCGGCCGTTGGGCGTCCTGCTCCTGCTGCGGCGTGTCGGCGCCAACGATTCGCCGCGCCCGATCGGCGCGCGGCAGCGCGAATTCGTCCGCGCCATCAGCGGCAGCGCCGGCATCGCCATCGAGAACAAGCTGCTGCTCGACGCGCAGAAGCATT
>DASZQC010000337.1:0-2142 GCA_035549815.1 Dongiaceae bacterium | reverse complement strand
TGCATCATGAGCTGCGCCGGCGGCACGAAATCCAGCGCCCTCAGATAGACCGGCAGCCCGCCCCACAGCAGATAGGCGCCGGCCCCGGCGGCAAGGCCGGTGGATTGGTCGTTGCATTTTGCGGTCATTGACGCGTCACTGCCGGTTAGCCACTCTGCTCTAAGAATCTGTCTTATCTCGCGGGGATCCATGAACACGGATCGCAATATCGAATGGCTGGAGCCTTGGTATCCGGTCGATGATCCGGAGGAGCGCTCAGCGCTGGAGGGTCAGTTGGCACTCGAATTGTCGGAAGGGCATATCCTCTTCGGGCAAAAAGCGATCCTCATCGGTCGATGCGGCGGCAGCGACGACGCCCTGTTCTTGCTATCCGACGGCCGCGTCGCCGAGGTTCACTTGGTCTGGCAAGGCCGCCAAAGAAGTCCGTGGCCGTCCACAGGGATCTTCCCATCGATATCCGTATGGGTCCGCGAAAGCATGATCCCCCGTCACCGGGAATGGGCAAGCGACGATTAAATCTGCACTTCTTTTTGAATCACTAACCTACTTCGGCGCCGAGGTCTGCAGCGCGAGCGCGTGGAGTTCGTCGCCCATGCGGCCGCGCAGGGCCTGGTAGACCATCTGGTGCTGCTGCACGCGGCTCTTGCCGGCGAAGGCTGCGGAGACGACCTGGGCCGCGTAGTGGTCGCCGTCGCCACGCAGATCCTCGATCGTCACCTGGGCGTCGGGCAGCGCTTCCTTGATCAGCCGCGCGATCTCGCTTGCTTCCATCGCCATGATCAGCCCGCCTTCATCAGATTGGGGAAGAACGCCTCGTGCGCCGACTTGAGGTCGGCGACCGCGACGCGTCCGTGGCCTTCGAGCGCGATCGCCGCGCCGCCGGTCTCGCCCAGCTTCACCACCGGCACGCCGGCGGATATTGCCGCGGCGACCACCTGGTCGGCGTTCGCTTTCGTCACGCTCAGCACGTAGCGCGCCTGGTCCTCGCCGAACCAGAAAGCGTGCGGCGCCATCGCCTTGTCGGGCGCCGCGACCGTGGCGCCGAGGTTGCCGGCCATCGCCATCTCCGCAATCGCGACCAGGAGGCCGCCATCGGAACAATCGTGACAAGCGGTCACGGTGCCCGCCAGAATTTGCGTACGCACGAAATCGCCGTTGCGTTTTTCTGCGGCGAGGTCGACCGGCGGCGGCGCGCCCTCCTCCCGGCCGTGCAGCTCGCGCAGGAAGATCGACTGGCCGAGGTGACCTTTCGTCTCGCCGACCAGCAGAATAACTTCGCCCGCCTGACGAAAGGCGACCGGCACCGACTTCGCCGCGTCGGCGATGACGCCAACACCGCCGATGACCGGGGTCGGCAGGATGCCCTTGCCGTTGGTCTCGTTATAGAGCGAGACGTTGCCGGAGATGACCGGGTAGTCGAGCGCCTTGCAGGCTTCCGCCATGCCTTCGATGCAGCCGACGAACTGGCCCATGATCTCGGGCCGTTGCGGGTTGCCGAAATTCATGTTGTCGGTGATCGCCAGCGGCTTGGCGCCGACAGCGGTCAGGTTGCGCCAGGTCTCCGCCACCGCCTGCGCGCCGCCGCGCTTGGGGTCCGCATAGCAATAGCGCGGCGTGCAGTCGGAGGTGATGGCCAGCGCCTTGCCGTTCATATCGGGCAAACGCACCACCGCCGCATCGCCGCCAGGGCGTTGCGTCGTCTGGCCCATGACCAGATGATCGTACTGCTCCCACACCCAGCGGCGCGAGGAGAGATCGGGCGAACCGATCATCTGCTTCAGCGCCGCCAGCAGGTCCTGCGGCGCGGGCACGGAGGATGCGCCGACATCGGCCTGCGGCTTGGTGGGCACCCAGGGGCGCTCATAGACCGGCGACTTCTCCACCAGCGGCGCCACCGGCATGTCGGCCTCGACGCGGCCGTTCTTCTTCAAGACCAGATGGCCGGTGTCGGTGAGGCGGCCGATCTCGGCAAAGTCCAGCTCCCACTTCTCGAAAATGGCGCGCGCCTTGTCCATCGCCTGCGGCTTCAGGATCATCAGCATGCGCTCTTGCGATTCCGAGAGGATGATCTCGTAGGCGTTCATTCCGGTCTCGCGCACCGGCACCTTGTCCAGATCGAGCTCGATGCCGAGGCCGCCCTTG
>DASZQC010000336.1:0-7446 GCA_035549815.1 Dongiaceae bacterium | reverse complement strand
CTTCAGACCCATGGGCAGTTGGAATTGCCGCCGCCATAGGTCCAGCCGTCGGCATAGCGCTTCAGGCTGAAGGGCTTCAGCTCGTCCGGCAGCGGGCCGCCGAGCAGGTGGCGCGCGGAGAGTTCGCCGACGCCGATCATCTTGAAGCCATGGTTGGAGTCCGCGATCATCCAGGCATTGTCCGCAGCCCAGTCGAACACGGGCACATTGTCCGGCGTGAAGGCACCGATGCCGCCGTTGCGGCGCTCCTTGAACAGCTTGCGCGAGCCCTTGAAGCGGCCGAACAGGAAGCTCAGCGTCGCGCAATAGTAATCTGCGAACCAATCTTCGGCCTGGTACTTGTCGCTGAGGTGGCCGTAGGGCTCGACGTCGGCCTGGCCGCCGATCTTCACCGGAATGGTACCGCCCTGGATGCCCGGCGCACCGACGCGCTCCGCGGCATAGCGGGCATACATATAGAAGTGCTTGTCCTTGAACTCCTTGCCGTCCTCGGTGACGACCGGGGTGTTCATCAGCTCGACATGCAGCACGGGGCTGTCGCGGTCCGCGGCGGTGCGGAAGTCGACGCCCTGCGGCATGAACACTTCGCCTTCCAGCAGGCGCCAATAGGTCCACATGTCGTGGTCCTTGGCGACGCGGCCGTCCTTGTATTTGAGGTCGAGCTTGTTCGCCTTGCCCAGCCATTCCCAGTGCTTCGGGGTCCAGGCGCCGGCGCCGATGACGACCGTGTCGCACTTCACGTCGCCCTTGTCGGTCTTCACCGCGGTGACGCGGCCGTTCTGCATCTCGTAGCCGATCACTTCCGGCCCGTAGCAGCGGCGCACGCCGTACTGCATGCACTTCTGGTCCAGGCCCCAGACCGCCATGTGCGTGCCGGCGTAGCCCGAGGGCTTCTCGTGCAGCACCACGTCGGCCTTGTCGGTGTTGAAGTCCGGCCACAGGGTTTTCAGGAAGTTCTTGGCGTCCTTGCCGACATACATGTCGGAGGGATAGCCCTGGTCGTTCTGCGACTTGTGCAGCTCGACATAGTCGCTTTCCTGGTTGCTCTCGCCGACCGAAACATAGCCGACCTGCTGGAAGCCGAAATTGACCGGATCCGACTTCCACACCTTCACGCTCTCGCGCAGGATCGCGTGCAGCGGCTTGGTCATGTAGAGATTGCGCACGCAGCCGCAGGCGAGGCCCGTCGCGCCGGCACCCGGGCCGGCCTTGTCGATCAGCACCACGTCGGAGCCTTTGCCCTTGCCGCTCTCGGTCAGGTACTTGGCCAAGTGGTAGGCGGTGGAGAGGCCGTGGATGCCGGCGCCGACCACGACGAATTTCGCGCCATCGGGCAGCGGGCTCACGTCATGCAGTGGGATCACCGCCGGGTTCACCGGCTTGCCGTTCTTGTTGAACGGCATCGGGCGCTCGCCGAAGGGGTAGAACTGGTTCTGTTTCGTCGGGTTCGGGGCCTGCGGGGCCATCTGCTTCCTCCAAGGGTGACCGGTCATCCGGCCGGCAAAATCCGGGCTGTTTTACCTGCTTTCGGGCGGCGGCGAAACGCCCGCAACGCCGCCTTTGGACGCGCTTCCGACCCCGCTGGAACCCCGCGCGGCCGGCCGGCATGGCGGCCCTGCAAGACGCGCCGGTTTCATGATAAATCCTGTTTATACAATGACTTATATGTGACCGCCTGGTCCAGCCCTGTGCGCGGCGCTTGCCAGGGAAGCAATAGCGACCTAAATAGCCGTCCGGATTTTCACACAGCCGTCAGCCGCTTTGGCGGTCGCGACAACTCGGGGCGTCCTAGGCCTTAAAATCGTGGATACAACCACGCCACAAAAAAAGAGCGCGGCGGCCCTGGCCCTCGGCGCGATCGGCGTCGTCTTCGGCGATATCGGCACGTCGCCGCTCTACGCGATGAAGGAGTCCTTTGCCGGCACGCATCCGCTGACCCCGGACGAGCCGCATGTGCTGGGCGTGCTGTCGCTGATCTTCTGGTCGGTGATGCTGATCGTGTCGGCGAAGTATGTCGCCATCATCATGCGCGCCGACAACAAGGGCGAGGGCGGCAGCCTCGCCATGCTGGCGCTGGCCAGCCGGCTCACGCAGGGGACCAATCTGGCGCCGGTCGTCGTCGTGCTCGGCATTTTCGCCGCCGCCTTGTTCTATGGCGACAGCATGATCACCCCGGCGATCTCGGTGCTGAGCGCCGTGGAAGGCCTCCAGGTGGCGGCACCCGCGCTCGATCCCTATGTCGTGCCGCTGACCCTGATCATCCTCATCGTCCTGTTCGTGGTGCAAAAGCAGGGCACCGCGCGTGTCGGCGCGGCGTTCGGCCCCGTCATGCTGCTCTGGTTCGGCACGCTGGCGGTGCTCGGCATCGTCAACATCATCGACCATCCGCGCGTGCTGCTGGCGCTCAACCCGTACTATGCGGTGGAATTCTTCCGGCTCGATGGCTGGATCGCCTTCCTGGCGCTCGGCTCCGTCGTGCTGGTGGTGACCGGCTCCGAGGCGCTCTATGCGGATATGGGTCATTTCGGCCGCTTCCCGATCCGCCTCGCCTGGTTCGTGCTGGTGCTGCCGGCGCTGATGCTGAACTATTTCGGCCAGGGCGCGCTGATCATCAACGAACCCGACGCCATCGTGAACCCCCTGTTCCGCATGGTCCCGGAGCATCTCAGGATCGGCATGGTCGGGCTGGCGACCATCGCCACCATCATCGCCTCGCAGGCCGTGATCACCGGCGCCTTTTCCGTGACCCGGCAGGCGATCCAGCTCGGCTATCTGCCGCGCATGCAGATCATCCATACCTCTGCCATGGCGATCGGGCAGATCTACGTGCCCTTCGTCAACTGGATGCTGGCGCTGATCGTCGCCTGCCTGGTCGTCGGTTTCAAATCCTCGACGCACTTGGCCGCGGCCTACGGCATCGCCGTCACCGGCACCATGATCATCGACGGGCTGCTGCTGGCGGTGATCGCCGCGATGCTGTGGAAGTGGAAGCCGATCGTGCTGGGCCTGGTCATCGGCCTGTTCCTGTTCGTCGATTTGAGCTTCTTCACCGCGAACCTGACCAAGCTGACCCACGGCGGCTGGTTCCCGCTGGCGGTCGGCCTGTTCGTGTTCCTGGTGCTGACCACCTGGAAGCGCGGCCGCGCGCTGCTGTTCCAGCGCGTGAGCAAGGATTCGCTGGAGCTCGAGACGTTCTTGAGCGCCGTGTCCGACCGCGTGCCGCGCGTGCCGGGCACCGCGATCTTCATGACCGGCACGGATACGGGCACGCCGGGCTCGCTGCTGCACAACCTGAAGCACAACAAAGTGCTGCATGAGCAGGTCGTGGTGCTGACGGTGAAGTTCGAGGAGATTCCCTATGTTTCGCCGGATCAACGCTTCGAGCTGACGGCGATGCCGAAGAATTTCTTCCGCCTGCTGGTGCGCTACGGCTTCATGGAAGAGCCGAACATTCCCGAGGCGCTGCGCCAGGCGGAACGCAAGGGCCTGCGCTGCGACCCGATGCAAAGCTCCTATTTCCTGAGCCGTGAGACGGTGATTCCCAGCTCCCGTCCCGGCATGTCGATGTGGCGCGAGCATATCTTCGCCTGGATGTCGCGCAGCGCCACCAGCGCCATGGACTTCTTCAACATCCCGCCCAACCGCGTGGTCGAACTGGGCACCCAGGTCGAGATCTAGGGCCAACGCCGCGAAATTCAGTCGCACATTGAAATTAACGAATAGGGCCAATTTTGCCGGGCCATAACTGCCTGTTGAGAGGCGGCTGGGCTTGTGGCACTCGGAATAGCGGGTGAATGGTTAAGCTAGCTTAATGAAATATTTACAATTTTAAACAAATCCTGTGTTTGGCATCTGTCTCGCATGGATGATTCGCAAGGCGAATCCGGGGCGTTGGGGCGCCCCTATGACATTCCGGGAACAATCCTGGGTGTGCGAGCTTACGGGAACGGTTGGGGGCAAGTGTAGGGGCGGGAATTAAGGCCGGCGCCATGCCGTTGCCATGATTCCCCGCCACGGTCGCGATGACCGAAAAAGGGCCCTCGGAAGGAGACCGTCATGGTGCTGGCGAACGCGATATTTTCTACAAATTCGTCGACTCCATCACGGTGGTCCGGGTGCCGATTCCAGATGTCGCGTGCCGTCACGCGGTCACCGCGTTCCCTGGTGGGCATCGCGCAATCGTGTTTGAGAAAGCCATTCTACTCTTCTTCATTCTTCACCCGCTTGTGTGAGAAACAGCGCGCTTTGCTTGATCGCGTGAGATGCGAACAAGTGTTGATAAGCCGCTGCGGTGTAAAAGGACTGGATTGAACAATCATGTGCATTATGATCTTCGAAATGATGGGACGGGAACATATGACGCGCGCCAAATTCGGCGCCGCGCTCCTCGCAGTCACCCTGCTGGCAGGCGGGTGCGCACAGAAGCCTGTCGAAGACGACAATGTCGCGATGGTGACAAAAGAGGATCAACTCCGCAGCGCGCCGACACAGCCGTCCGTGCAGCCCAATAAGCCGGTAGAAGAGCAGAAGCCGAAGAAAACCGCGTCGACGTCCAAGCAGCCCGACCCGGCGAACCTCGTGCCGCTCGAGACGGCGCCGGTCTATAGCGCGGCCGAACTGGTCGGCAAGAGCCAGAGCGAGGTCGCGGCGCTGATCGGCAATCCGGCGCAGGTCGAGCAGCGGGCCGCCTCCACGGTGTGGACTTATCGCGGTGAATCCTGCGGGTTGGATGTGTTCTTCTTTCTCGACATGGCGACGTCCGATGAGCGCGTCCTGACGGTGGAATCGCGGGCCGACAAGGCCGATCCTACGACAGCCACGACAGGCGATGCCGCGGCAGCTACGACCGTGGCCGGCACCACGGCGGCGCCGGCCGCGACCGCCACGGCGGAAACCGCCGTGGCGCCTGCCTCTGGGCAAAGCTCCGGCGATGCCGGCAGCGTCGTGGATGCGTGCTACGGCACGTTGCGCCGGAGCTGACATGGCCGGTGAACCGATGTTGGTCGTCGTCGAGGATGACGACGTATTCGCCAAAGTCCTGATCAACAACCTCGCCGGGGCCGGGTTCGCGGCGACGCATTTCGACGGGCCGGAAACCGCGACGGTCGGTGTCCCGGCGCTGGAACGTTGCGACCTGCTGGTCCTGGACTGGCGGCTGCCGGGCATGACCGGCGTCGACCTGCTGGAGATGCTGCGCAAGCAGGGATGCAAGGCGCCGGCGCTGCTGCTGACCTCGCATGACGACGTGTTCTACGAAGAAGCCGCGTTGGAAGCGGGCGCCATCGATTTCATCTCCAAGACCCGCAGCTTCTCGGTGTTGCGCAAGCGGATCGAGCTGATCCTGGCCGGCCAGCGCAAGGATGGCGCGACACCCGCGGCGGTGTTGCAGCGCGGGCCGCTCCTGATCGAGCCGGCCATTCATCAAGCAAAGTGGAACGAAAAGACCGTCTCGTTGACCTTGGGAGAGTTTCGCGTCACCGAGCGTTTGGCACGATCGGCAGGGGACGTCAGCTATCGGCAGCTTTATGACGTGTTGAAGGGCGAGAGCTTCATTGCCGGGTCCGGCTCGGAAGGGTATCGCGCCAATGTTCGCACTCTGGTCAAACGCATCCGGCAGAAATTCGGCGATGTCGATGCCGCATTCTCTGCCATCGTTTCGGTCCCTGGTTTCGGCTATCGCTGGACGGAAAGTCCCACTGATGGCCAAACCTGAGAGGTTCCGCTCCTCTGTCACGCTGAAGCTGATGATGGTGTCGGCGGTCTTCCTGATCGTGCCGGCGCTGCTTTATGGGCGGTTCGAGCAGGCGGACGCCGAGCGCAAGGCGCTGATGGTGACCAATCTCCAGGTGCAGGGGCGCCTGGCGGCGCAGGCGCTGCAGGAAAAGCTGATTGCCGCCGGCCCGCGCGCGCCGGCCTTGGCCCAGGACCTTGTCGATTCGGTCAGCCGCGGCGAATTGCGGATCAAGCTGTTGCTGCGGCCGGCGGAGAACGCTTCCAGCTATTACTACATCGCCAGCGCGCCGCATCTGACGCCGGAGCAATTGGCGGCCGGTCGCGACGCCCTGATCGGCACCGGCCTGCTGCTGAAGGCGACCGAGAGCTGCGCCGGCAACCGGCCGCTCGCCACGCAGTTCGAGGGGCCGACGAACGTCGCGGAGCTGCTCACCTCGCTGACGCCGTTCCATACCGAGCAAGGCTGCTGGCTGGTGGTCACCTCGTATCCCGAGGGCGATCCGGTCATCGCCTCGCTGACCCGGCCCTTCTCCAGCGCGCCCGAGCTGCGCTGGGCGGCGATGTTCTACGTCATCATGGCGGTGCTGTCGGTGTGGGCCGGCTGGTCGATCTGGCAGTCGCTGCGCCGGTTCGGCAACCTGGCGCGGCGGATGAGCGAGACCAATATCGAGCCTTCGATCCGTTTCGCCGATCTGACGCCGGTGCAGGAGCTGCACCCGATCGCCGCCGCCATGGACCGGCTGGTCGACACCATGCGCCGCGCCGCCAGCGCCATCCGCGAAGCGGCGGAAGAGAACGCGCACGCCTTGAAAGGCCCGGTCGCGTCCATCCGCCAGGCGCTGGAAGCGCTGCGCAGCTCGCGATCGGAGGATGTGAAAGAGGCGGCGGTCGCCATCGACCGCTCGCTCGCCAAGCTGGACGGGTTGATCAGCACGGCCCGCCGCATCGACCACGACATCGCCAGCTCCATTTCCGAAGGTCGCGCGGTGATCGACCTCAGCTCGCTCGCCACCAATGCGGCGCGCGCCGTCAACGAGCAGCAGATCGAACAGGACAGCCCCAAGATCGACTGCAAAGTAGCCCCCGATCTGTCGGTCATCGGCAGCGAAGAAGCGATCGAGACCGTGCTCGAGAACCTGCTCGACAACGCAGTCGGCTTCTCGCCCCGCGGCAGCACGGTGAAGGTGACCCTGAAGCGCACCGGCGACCGCGCCCGCCTGTCGGTGGAGGACCAAGGCCCTGGCGTGCCGCCGGACCTGCTGCCGCACATCTTCGAGCGGCACTTCTCCACCCGCGGCAACGGTCATGACGGAGCGGCGGTCGAGGAAGGCGACGGCCAGCCGCATTTCGGCCTGGGCCTGGCGATCGTGCGCCGCAATGTGGCAATGCTGGGTGGCGTGGTTTCGGCCGATAATGGCCCCGACGGCGGCTTCCGCGTCGTGGTCGATTTGCCCCTGGCGTTCCCGCTGCGTTAAACGCCGCGTTGAACTCAGGGTGTCGGAATCCCTTAGATTCTAGCCGTTTAGATTGTGACCTAAGGTCACAGACCGCTCACATTTTTGATGCGCGACGGATGCGGCCGTCTAAACCAATATTAGCCTTAACGAGCTTCTGAGGAGCAGGGAGCTTGGCGCCGTGGTTGGCGACGCAGCCGGAAAACCGGCAGGCCTGCTCCGCAGTAAACTTCCCCGACGCCTCTATCCCCAAGAGAGG
>DASZQC010000335.1:0-3877 GCA_035549815.1 Dongiaceae bacterium | reverse complement strand
TGCTCGCGCTCGCTTTGGGTGGCATCGCGGGGGCGCAGGCGGCGGATGTGAAAAGCATCGCCATCCTGACGCCGGAAGATCCGACGGATTTCGGCTGGAACCAGCAGGGCCATGACGCCGCCAAGGCGGTGGCGGAGAAGTACGGACTGGAATTCATGCCGGCGACGGGCCTGGGCTACGGCGACGTGCACCCGCAATTGCGCGAGCTGGCCGATGACGGCGCCAGCCTGATGATCGCCCATGCTTCGGGCTACAACACCGCCGCTCCGGAAATCGGCGCGGAAAAGGGCGTGCCGGTGGCGATCGTCGACCGTCCGGACGCGAACAAGGCCGGCGCGGTGGCGGACTATACCTTGAGTGGCCATGAGGGCGCCTATCTCGCCGGCGTGCTGGCGGCCAAGACCACCGAGACCAAGTCGGTCGGCATCGTCGTCTCGGGCGAGCCGCCGTCCTGGAACTCGCAGTCGGCCGCGTTCGCGCAGGGCGTGAAGGCGACCGATCCCAGCCTGAAGGTGCTCTATGCCGTGATCGGCCCTGCCGCTTATTCGGACGCGGCCGGCGGCAACCGCGTCACCGCCTCGCTGATCGGCGCGGGCGCGGACGTCATCTTCGGCCAGGGCGACGGCGCCACCTTCGGCATGCTGCAGGCGGTTGAGACCGGCAAGTCGACCACCGGCGGCAAGGTGTGGTTCATCGACGTGATCGGCGACAAGACCTCCATCGACAAGGGCAACCTGCTCTCCTCGGTGATCTGGAACCTGGTGCCGGTCTATTCGGCGATGGTCGAGGATCTGAAGGCCGACAAGTTCGGCACCAAGGGCTACTCGATCCAGCTCGCCGATGATTCGGTGCAGCTGCTGCACTCCAAGCACATCCCCGACGCGACCTGGGCCGATGTGATGAAGGTGCGGGACGAGATCGTCGGCGGTTCGCTGAAGATCGAGCCGGTCTGGGAAGCGGCGCAGGTCCGCGCGCTCATGACCTCCGTCACCGATGCGCCGGCGCAATAAGCAGCGGTTGCATCTGATCATGTGGACTCGCCGCATTGCCGCGGGCAGAGTGGCGAGATGAGTGGGCAAGAGGCGTCGTCATTGGTTGGGCAACGCGCGGAACAGGCGGCGGGACAGGTTCCCGCCGCCGCGGTACGGAACGTCACCAAGCGGTTCCCCGGAGTGCTGGCCAATGACGCCGTCTCGCTCGAGTTCCGGGCGGGCGAGATCCATGTCCTGCTGGGAGAGAACGGTGCCGGCAAGTCGACTCTGATCGGCATCCTGGCCGGCATGCAGCAGCCCGATGCGGGCGAAATCCTGATCGACGGCAGGGCGGTCACCATCGCCTCGCCGCGTGCCAGCCTCGATCTCGGCATCGGCACCGTGTTCCAGCATGTGCTGCTGGTGCCGAGCCTTTCCGTCATCGAGAATCTGATGCTGGGCGGGCCGTGGTGGCAGAAGCTGCTGCGTGGGCCGGCCCTGGCCCGGTTCAAGGAATTATCGGCGTTGCTGGGCGTCGAGATCGACCCGGACGCGCAGGTCGGCCGCCTGTCGCTGGGTGAGCAGCAGCAGGTCGAGATCATGCGCGCGCTGTGGCGCGGCGAGAAGGTGCTGATCCTGGACGAGCCGACCTCCATGCTGACGCCGCAGGGCGTCAAGGATCTGGGCCGGGTGATGAAGCGCCTGCGTGACAAGGGCGTGGCGCTGATCCTGATCACCCACAAATTGGCCGAGGCCTATGAGTTCGGCGATCGTATTTCCGTGCTGCGTCTGGGCCGCGTGGTCGGCGATCTCCCGCCGCAGCGCTTGCAGGCGATGAACGAGGCCGAGGTGACCGACGCCGTCATCCGCATGATGTTCGGCGCCGTGGGCGAGCATGCGAAGGATGCGGAGATTCTGGTCGGCCGCGGCCGGCAGGCGCACAAGGCGCGCAACGTCAACCGCTCCGGCGCGCCGCGTTTGAAAATCGAGAATCTGCAGACCGAGGCAACGCGCGGCGCTTGTCCGCTGCGCGGCGCCAGCTTTGATCTATGGCCGGGCGAGGTGCTGGGCATCGCCGGCATCGACGGCAACGGGCAGAAGCATCTGGCCGAGGTGCTGGCCGGGCAACGGCCGGTCGCCGGCGGGCGTATCCTGCTGGCGGACGAGGACATCAGCGCCGACCAGGTGCCGCAGCGCCGCGCACGCGGCATTCGCTATGTGACCGATGAACGGCTGGGCGAGGGTACGGTCGGGATCTTCTCCGTCGCCACCAATCTGGTGCTGAAGGAGATCGGCGCGTCGCCTTTCTGGCGCAACGGCATCAGCGACTGGGACGCGATCCACGAAAGCGCCCGCGGCCACATCCAGCGCAGCGACATCCGCACGCCGTCCGAGAAGACGCCGATCGGCAAGCTGTCCGGTGGCAACATCCAGAAAGTGATCCTGGCGCGCGAGCTGAACGCCGATGCCGGCGTGGTCATCTTCAACAAGCCGACCTACGGCCTTGATCTGCAGAACACGCGGCTGGCGCATGAGCGCATTCTGGCTGGCGCGGATGCCGGGCTGGCGACCCTGGTGATCTCCACCGACCTCGACGAATTGCTGGAACTTTCCGACCGGATCGGCGTGATGTTCCAGGGCCATCTCGTCGGCATCGTCGAGAACGGCCCCGACGTGGAACGGCAGGTTGGCCTGCTGATGACCGGCGCGAGGGCGGCGTGATGATGATTCGCCCTATCTTACCGCCGTCATCCCGGCCGAGCACGGCGAGCGCCGGGATCCACCGGTCCGCCGCAAGGACCGGTGTGACGCGCGTTCCGTCTATGCGACTGCATGGTGGATCCCGGGGCAAGCCCGGGATGACGGTTGAGTTTGAGGTGAAGTCGTGAGTGTCGACGCGCAAGCAGCGGATCGCTCCGGCGCCCGCAACGAAGCCGGCCGCGAAGCCTTGGCGGCGACCTTGCGCGTGCTGGTGCCGGTGCTGCTGGCCCTCATCGTCGGCGGCATCATCCTGCTGCTGATGGGCAAGGACCCGATCGCCTATTACGGCTATGTGGCGCGGCGCGGGCTCTTCACCTGGGGCGGCTTGCAGGAGACCTTCACGCGCATGTCGCCGCTGCTGCTGATCGCCGCGGGATTGATCGTCGCCTTCCGGGCCGGTATCTGGAATTTGGGCGGTGACGGGCAGTTTTTACTGGCGGCGGTGATCACCGCGGCGCTGGCGCCGGCGCTCATTCCCTATCTGCCGAAATTCATCACCATCGTCCTCTGCTTGGGCGTCGCGATCGCGGTGGCGGCCGTCTGGTCGCTGGTCCCCGCGATCCTCAAGGCGCGCTACGGCGTCAACGAGATCATCACCTCGCTGATGATGAGCTTCCTCGGCGTCAGCTTCGCCAATGTGCTGGTGAAGAGCTTTTTCCGCGATCCGTCGACGACGGTGCCGCAGACCGTGACCCTGCCGGTGGAAGACCGCCTGATGCGCATTCCGGAAACGACCATCCATGTCGGCGTGCTGATCGCGCTAGCCGTCGTCGTCCTGGTGCATCTGATGATGACGCGCACCGCCTTCGGCTTGAAATTGCAGGTGGTGGGCGCCAATCCGGCGGCCGCGATCCATGCGGGCCTGAATGTCGCGAAACTCACCATCGCCACCTTCGCCATCAGCGCCGGCCTGATCGGCCTGGGCGGGGCGGTAGAAATCCTGGGTGTCTGGGGCACCGTGCGCGCCGATTGGAACCCGGCCTTCGGGCTGCTGGTGGTGCCGCTGGTGTTCCTGGCGCGGTTCAACGGTTATGCGACGATCGGCTTCGTGTTTTTCTTCTCGGCGCTGATGATCGGCGGCGAGAGCGCCGCGCGGCGCATCGGCGTGCCGCAGAATTACGTTCTGGTGCTGGTGGCGCTGCTGC
>DASZQC010000334.1:0-4006 GCA_035549815.1 Dongiaceae bacterium | reverse complement strand
TCCCCCAGGGCGCCGTGCTTGTTCATGAGGCGAACCGCCCGGTCGAGGTCGCCGTCCTGCTGATTGAGGCTCTCCAGGGTGCGGCGCCAGAAGGCCCGCTCGTCCTCGTCGCCGCGACGGAAGGCCAGGATTACGGGAAGCGTGATCTTGCCCTCCCGGAAATCGTCGCCAACCGTCTTGCCGAGCTCCGATTGTCTTGCCGAATAGTCGAGCATGTCGTCGATCAGCTGGAAGGCGATGCCGAGATTGAGGCCGAATCCCGCCAGTGCTTCCTGCTCGCGCTTCGGCCGGTCGGCGACCACCGCGCCGACTTCGCAGGCCGCCGCGAACAGCACCGCGGTCTTGCCCTTGATGACCTCGAGATAGGCCTGTTCGTTGGTGGCGGTGTCGTTGCTGGTCATCAATTGCAGAACTTCGCCCTCGGCGATCTTGGCCGAGGCGCCGCACAGGATCTCAAGGATACGCAGCGACCCGTCCGCCACCATCAGCTGGAAGGCGCGGCTGAACAGGAAATCGCCGACCAGGACGCTGGCCTTGTTGCCCCAGAGTACGTTGGCGGAGGCCTCGCCGCGACGCAGGTCGCTGTCGTCGACCACGTCGTCGTGCAGTAGGGTCGCGGTGTGGATGAACTCGACGCAGGCGGCGAGGCCGGCCGAGCGCGGACCGCGATAGCCGCAAAGCTGGGAGGAGGCCAGGGTCAGGACCGGGCGCAGGCGTTTGCCGCCGGCGGCGATGATGTGGCCGGCCAGTTGCGGGATCAGCGCCACCGGACTCTGCATGTTCTGCAGGATCAGCTCGTTGACCCGCTCCATCTCGTCGTTCACCAGGCGCGACAGCCGTTCCAGCGCATCCGGCTGTTTGTCCCGCTCGGCGTCGAAATTGACGATGACCGCCACGCATACCCCTTCCGGCGGGCGCCCCGCCGTCTTGTAAATCCGTTCCCGGCCGCTTTGCCGCCTCTTTTTCCAAGGTCTTGGAGCCGGATGCAACTTCAAAGCATAATGGCGGGGAACGGGAACGCAACGGCAACAATCGTCGCAGGGACCCGTAAGGGAAGGGAGGAACCGGACGTGAAGGAAGTGGCGCGGAGCAACGATCCGGTGCGGCTGTCCTTCCTGACCGCGCTGCTGGCGGATGCGGGTTTGACCGCCATCCCGCTCGATACCCATGCCAGCATCGTGCAGGGCAGCCTCGGCGTCATCCAGCAGCGCCTGATGGTGGTGGATGAGGAGTTCGAGGCCGCCGTGGCGGTGCTGCGCGAGGCCGGGGAGTGGCAAGAGCCCGGCGATGCCAACTGGCCGTTCGGATAGCGCCCGCATGAATGCGCCTCCCGACATGCGCGCGGCCGATTTCTGGCGCCGGGCCTGTTCCGCGGTCCCCCGTCTTCCCGCGGACGCGGCCTATCAGGTCTGGCATTTCGGCGACGGCGCCGCGCTGGCGCAGGAGCTGGCGGAGCTCGTGCTGCGCGGGCCGAAGCGCGCGACCGCCGGCTTGCTGTGGGAGGCGGAGAGCGACCCCAACGCCATGCCGGTCCTGGGCGGCTACAGCGTGGTGACCGATGGCGGCGGCGCGCCGCTGATGGTGCTGCGCACGGCGCAGGTCGAGATCCGTCCCTTCGCCGATGTGGATGCGGATTTCGCCGCCGCGGAAGGTGAGGGCGACGGCTCGCTGGAATATTGGCGCGCGGCGCACTGGAACTATTTCTCGCGTCGCTGCGAGGTGCTGGGCCGCACGCCGTCGGACGACATGCCGGTGATCCTGGAACGCTTTGATCTGATCTATCCGGTGAAAACGTGACCGGGGCTTTGGCGCAGACAACGGATACGGTGCTCGGCGGCCGGGTCGTCCTTCGCCAGCCCGCGGACGGCTATCGCGTCGCGATCGATCCCATCCTGCTCGCCGCCGCCTGTCCGGCGCTGGCGGGCGAGACGATCGCCGATCTCGGCTGCGGCATCGGTACGGCGGCCTTATGCGTCGCGGCGCGCGTGCCGGGCGCGCAATGCCTCGGGGTCGATATCCAGGCGCCGCTGATCGAGCTCGCCATCGCGAATGCACAGGCGAATGGCGTGCAGGATCGCGTGCGGTTTCTCCGCGGCGACATCCTGGATACGGCGCTGCCCGTCTATGCGATGCCCGCCGATCAAGTGATCGTGAACCCGCCCTACCTGGCGCGCGGCCGCGCCACGATCTCGGCAAATCCGATCAAGGCGCTGGCCAATGTGGAAGGCGATGCCGACCTGGAAGCGTGGGTGGCGGCGGCGGTGCGCGCGGTGAAGCCGGATGGCCGCGTCACTTTCATCCATCGCGCCGACCGGCTGCCGGAGTTGCTCGCGGCCTTTGCGGCGCGGTTCGGCGGCATAGTCACCTTGCCGCTGCATCCGAAACAGGACGCGCCGGCGCATCGCGTCATCGTCTCCGGCCTGCTCGGCCAGCGTAGGCCCGCAATCTTGCTGCCGGGCCTCATCCTGCATCAGGCGGATGGCGCGTTCACGCCGGCCGTCCAGCGCATCCTGCGCGACGGTGCGCCGCTGCCTTTGAATCCTTGACCCCCACGCCTTGACCGGCTGGGGTGGGCACCGCTAAATGGCGCCATGTTTACAATCCCCACAGTCCCCAAGCTTCTGCTGATCGTCATCGTGATCGGCGTGGTCTGGTGGTGGCATCGCCGCAACCAGATCAAGGCGCGTGAGCGCGCGGAGCTCGATCGCGGCAATCCGGCCGGGCGTGCTTCGGCGAAGGCGAAGAACAGCCCGGCCAAGCCGATCGAGGACATGGCGCAATGCCGTGTCTGCGGCGCCTACGTTCCCGCGGTCGGTGCCACCAATTGCGGCAAGGAGCGCTGCCCCTTCTAGGCGGCCGGATGGAGCTTGGCGTACAGTTCCTGGTTCTTGGCGAAAGCGCGCTGCAGCGCCGGGCGCTGCTGCAAGCGGCCGAGATAGGCGGTGAATTCCGGCCGCTGCGGGATGGCCTTCATGAACGTGCCCCATTGCAGGCCGGAGCCGATAACGACATCCGCGGCGGTGAACTGCTCACCAACCAGGAACTGCCCTGTCGCCACGGTCGCGGCGATCGTATCCATCACCGTGTCGTAGTCGCCGTAGGATGAGGCGCGTGCGGGCGCCAGCGCGCGATTATGCAGGCGGTCGATGATGGCCTGCTCCAGGCAGCCCGGTCCGAAGAACAGCCATTTGAGATAGCTTCCGCGCCGCGGGTCGCCGATGTGTGGCGCCAATCTCGCCGCCGGAAATTCGTCCGCCAGATAGGCGCAGATCGCCGCCGCCTCGGTGATCACTGCGCCGTTGTGCTCGATCGCCGGCACCTTGCCCATCGGATTGAGCGCCAGATAGTCCGGCTGCTTCTGGTCGTTCCGCTCCAGGCTCATCGCCCTGACGTCGTAGGGAACGCCCAGCTCCTCCAGCATCCAGCTCACGATGTTGCTGCGCGACATCGGCGCGTGATGGAAGATGATCGTTTGACTCATGGTCGCCTCCGCAGGTTTTCAACGACAGCGAAGCTACCTCTATATACTGCCAGTTTATGTCAGTATGATCGCGCTTCAGAACGTGCGCGACAGCGCGTGGTAGAGCGGAACCGGGCAAAACAGGCGCGAGATTGCCGATGCCAGCAGCGTCGTGATCATCAGCGGCAGCGCCATCTGGGTTTCCGCCGTCATCTCCAGCACGATCACGAAGGCCGTGAGGGGCGCCTGCACCACCGCGGCGAAATAAGCAGCCATCATGAGCAGAAAGACGACCGAACTCGGGACGTTCGGCATCATCCAGTCCACGCATTGGCCGAGCGCGGCGCCGACGGACAAGGACGGCGAGAACAGGCCGCCGGGAATTCCGCTGACCGACGACAGCAATGTCGATCCCAGCTTGGCGAAGCCATACCACCAGGGCAGGCCAACACCGGTCTCCAGGGCGGCGCGGGTCTCGTGATACGACGTGCCATTGGCGTAACCGGCGGTCGCGAGGCCGAGCAGCGCCACCAGCAGGCCGCAGCC
>DASZQC010000333.1:0-4467 GCA_035549815.1 Dongiaceae bacterium | reverse complement strand
TTCTCTGTCTTGCCGGTTCCAGCAGCCCAGTTGAAAACTGCTCTGATCAGCCCAAGAACATTGTCGGCGGACACGAACGATCCCCGCCGCGCCACGCGCTCTATGATGGCGACCACGTCGGCCTTGCTGATCGCGTCAATCCTCAGGTCCTTCAGGTACGGGCGGATATCCGCGTCGAGCATCCGTTGCGCCTCTCTGCTCCAACTCGGCCGACACTTGCGCCTGTGCTCAACCATATAGGCGTCCGCCAGCTGGCCGAATGTCATCGTTGTAGCCGGAGCAGCAAGAGGGTCCTTGCCCGCCGTGATCGCGACCATGTGCGCGATGGCCAGGTCCTTGGCGAGCTGAAGGCCTACGGCCGGGTAGCTGCCCAAGGTGATCCTCCGCCATTTACTGGTGGCCGGGCTCTTGTAGATGAAGGTCCAGGTTTTCAGCCCGCTGGGCTGCACGCGCAAGACCAGGTTACGGAAGCCCTTAATCCTATGTTCTACGGCCTTGTCGTTGGACTTGACGGCGACGATGTCACGTTCGGTGGAGAGGAGACTGGCAGGTTGGATGGGCATGGTGGTTCACTTCCAGGGCAATAGGAGGGCAATCCCGAAGTGAGATTTCCGCTTGTGCGGCGCGGCGAAGCCCTTGGCCATCCATCGGACGGCCCCTGCGGGCCGGGCCGGCACGCACCGGTAGCTCAGCTGGATAGAGCACCAGACTACGAATCTGGGGGTCGTGGGTTCGAATCCTGCCCGGTGCGCCAACCCTTTCCGGCATAAGAAAATTCACGCGAATTGCCCGCAGGCCAATTTGGGCCCCCACGCGGGCCGCCTCGGTCCGCCGGCGCTTGGGATAACTTGTGGATCAACCGCGTGGCTGCGGCGCGGCCGTCGCGTCAGTGACATCCACGCGCCCGATGGGGCCCGATGACGAAGGCCAACCCCTTGCTCATGTTCCAGCACGGCACGGCGGAAGCGGCGCTGAATTTTTACGTCGCGACGATTGCCGGCAGCCGGATCGTCTCGATCGAGCGTTTCGGCCCCGAGGGACCGGGCCCGGACGAGAGCATCGTGCGCGCCCACGTCGAGATCGCCGCCAGCCGGTGATGGCGCGCCGCTCCCTTCCTCGCGCAGCTTTCCCTAAATCTTGACTCTCGTCGTCAACAAATATTAGCTGCACACGGCGGCGCGCCGTCCGCACGCCCAGATCCACGGCGGCCGCGGCGCATGCGCCCAAGACGTAATTCGGGGATTTCAGGGTGGCTTCAGTTCGCGTTCCAGGTTCGCTGCGCTGTCCTGCAGGCGCAGGAATGGCAAATCCGGGCAGTCCGCGCAAGGAAGGTTCGGTCACGACGCTCGTCACGGCGGCATGCCTGGCCGCGGCCAGCCCGTCCACGGTCGCTGTGGCCCAGACCGCCGCACCCACGCCTCTGCCCACGCTCAACGTCGAAGCTACGGCGCCTATGAAGAAGAAGAAGGCCAGGGCAAAGAAGCCGGGAGCGGTGGTCGCAGCGCCGGCCCCGCAGCCCACACCGGAGCAGAAGAGCGCAAACCCCTATGCCGATCCGGGCGCGCCCTACAAGGTCGACACCTCGGCCTCGACAAAGCTGACCGAACCCCTTCTGAACACGCCAAAAACGGTCACGGTGATCCCCAAGGAAGTTCTGGAGGACAAGGCCGCCAGCTCCGTCCGCGAGGTCGCCCGCCAGACGCCGGGCGTGACGCTCGGCTTTGCCGAAGGCGGCAACGCGTTCGGCGACCGCATCTACATCCGCGGCTTCGACGCGCGCGGCGACATCTTCGTCGACGGCATGCGCGACCCCGGCAATTCATCGCGCGAAACCTTTGCCGTCGAGCAGATCGAGATCCTGAAGGGTCCCGCCGCCACCATCGCCGGCCGCGGCGTCACCGGCGGCGCGCTCAACATCATTCCCAAGAAGCCCAACGAACAGGACAATTTCTACAACGTGTCGACCATGTTCGGCACGGACAAGACCGTGCGCACGACGCTCGACATCAACCAGGTCGTCGACCCGACGTTCGCCATTCGCGCGAACCTTTTGTTCCACGACAGCCACGTGGCGGGACGCGACGATGCCGTCGAGGACGAGCGCTGGGGCGGGCTGCTGGCCTTTGTCTACAAGCCGACCGACAAGTTCAAATTCTCCCTCGACTACTACCGCTACAGGACCGACGGCATCCCCGACTGGGGCGTTCCCTTCGATCCGAGGACCAAGCTGCCGGTGACCGAAACCGCCGGCGTAAATCGCGCGACCTGGTACGGCAACGCCAACCCGGGCCGCGATTTCATGAAGAACGACGCCGATATCGTCACCGGCACCGCGCAATACAAGCTGTCGGACCAGGCGACCCTCACCAGCAAAACGCGCGTGGGGCGAACCATCGTCAACTACCTCGCGTCAAGCACGGAAGAGACGACGATCCTGGCCAATCCCGACCCCAGCACCTGGACCACCACCGTCCATAATCCCAACCGGCTGCAGCAGGCCGACCTGATCGCCAACCAGACCGACATCACCTACAAACTCGACGCCTATGGCGTGAAGCACACGATCGTGGCCGGCGTGGAGATCAGCCGCGAGCAGGTGCGCCAGCAAAGCTATACCGGCCAGGTCAACCAGCCGGGCGTTGACCTGTTCGATCCGCAGCCGATCCTTGCCTCAAACTTCCCGACAGGCCTGACCGCGCCGGTCAACCGGCAGGTCGATACGGCCGCGGCCTACCTGCTCGACACCGTCAAGCTGAGCCCGCAGTGGTACATCAACGGCGGCGTCAGGCTCGACCATTTCGACCGGCAGGACAGCGGACCTCCCAACGCCAATCCCAACAACAGCCCGAACGGCGCGCGCCAGGACAACCTGTTCAACTGGAACGTCGGCGTCGTCTACAAGCCGATCCCGATCGCCAGCTTCTATGCCGCGTATGCGACCTCGGCCAATCCGGTTGGCAATGAGCTCGACGCCACCGGGCCCGACTACGGCGGCCTCGCCGTCGGCACGGCGGACCTGGCACCGGAAAAGAACCGTGCTTTCGAAGTCGGCACGAAGTGGGAGCTGTTCAACCGGCACCTGCTGGCGACCTTCGCCGCCTTCCAGACCGAAAAAGACAACGCGCGCGAAACCGATCCCGCCAACTCCAGCAATCCGGTCACCGCAACCGGCGCCTATCGCGTGCGCGGCGTCGAGTTCGGCGCCCAAGGCAAGCTGACGGAACGGTGGAGCGTGTACGGCGGCCTGGTCTTCATGGACACCGAGGTCACCAGGTCGCGCACGCCCGAGTTCGTCGGCCGCCGGCTGGCGAACATCCCTCTGGCCCAGTTCAACCTGCTGACCACCTACAAGCTCACCGACAAGCTGACGGTCGGCGGTCAGGCGATCTACTCGGGCGAAGTGTTTGGCGGTGTCCTGGCGCAGGACAGCAACTTCCTCCACATCCCCGATCACTGGCGCTTCGACCTGCTCACCGAGTACGAATTTACCGAACATTTCAGTGCCAGGTTCAACGTGGTCAACATCACCAACGAGCTGTACTACGATGCGCTCTACCGCAACGCGACGCCGTTCGCGTTCGTGGCGCCTGGACGGGCGGCCTATCTGACGCTGAACTGGAAATACTAGCGGTCTGCGGCCGGTCCTCCCGGTCTTGGACAGCAGGCCTCTGCACAATGCTGGTGCGCGGGCCTTCGCCGCAGGGAGTCGTTTGCTCAGTGCTGATCTGCATTCCGGATGTGCTGACCAAGGCGCAGGTCGCCCGTTGCCGCGAGGTGATGGATCAGGCCGAGTGGGTGGACGGTCGCGGCACCGCCGGCCCGCAATCGGGCTCGGTCAAGCACAATCACCAGCTCCCCGAAGGGTCGCCCGAATCCCGGCAGCTTGGCGACATGGTGCTCGACGCGCTTTCGCGCAGCCCGCTGTTCATTTCCGCAGCGATCCCGCTCAAGATCTTTCCGCCGCTGTTCAACCGCTACGGCGTCGGCCAACGTTTCGGCACCCATGTCGACGGCGCCATTCGCGCCATCCCGGGGACGCCCGTTCGCATCCGCACCGACCTGTCGGTGACGCTGTTTCTCGCCGAGCCGGAGGAATACGACGGCGGCGAGCTGACCATCGAGGACAAGTACGGCACGCACGAGGTGAAGTTGCCGGCCGGCGACCTGGTGCTCTATCCCGCCACCAGCCTGCACCATGTCAAGCCTGTAACCCGCGGCGCCAGGGTTGCCTCATTCTTCTGGCTGCAAAGCATGGTCCGCGACGATGCAGCACGCACCCTTCTGTTCGACCTGGACCAGACCATCCAGGAGCTTTCAACGGAAAAAGGCGTGGAAGACCCCGTCTGCGTGCGGTTGACCGGCATCTACCACAATTTGGTCCGCTACTGGGCGGATGCATAGGCCGCGACGCGACCGGGCGCTCCATTCCCGGGAAAAACCTGGCTCAGAAAGCATGATGAGCGAATT
>DASZQC010000332.1:0-20131 GCA_035549815.1 Dongiaceae bacterium | reverse complement strand
ATCGCGTCCAGCCCGCGAAAGATGATCGCCACCAGCAATGCCGGCCGGATCAACGGCAGCGTGACGCGCAGGAACATCCTGAGCGGCGGCACGCCATCCACGCTCGCCGCCTGGTAGATCTCCCGTGGCAGGACCTGCAGGGCCGCCAGGATCAGCAGCGCCATGAAGGGCGTCGCCTTCCACACATCGACCGCGATCACCGCGGCAAAGGCGAGCTTGGGATCGGCCAGCCATGCCCACGGGGCCGAGATCACGCCGAGATCGAGCAACACCACGTTCAGCACGCCGTGCAGATCATGCAGCATCCAGCCCCACATCTTGGCGGAGATGACCGTCGGGATCGCCCAGGGGATCAGCACCGCTGCGCGCAACACGCCCCGCGCCGGCATATGCGCGTTCAGCGCCAGCGCGATCGCCAGGCCCAGCAGCGCCTCGAGCCCCACCGACACAATGGTGAACAGCAGCGTCGTGGCGACTGCCTGCCACCAGTTCGGGTCCTGGAATAACGCGAGGTAATTGGCAAAGCCGATCGCCTGCCAGTTCCGCAGATCGTCCAGATAGGCGTCGGTAAAGCTGAAGGCGATGGTGCGGGCCAATGGCCAGGCCGCCACCAGCGCCACCGCGGCCAGCATCGGCGCCACGAACAGCCAGGCCGTGCGCGCGCGCCGCTGGGCCAGCGTTGGCCCCGTACCTCGCTTCGACGGCACGGTCGCTACCAGTGGCCGCCGCGGCTCAGCCGCTCCAGGTCCTTGCCGAGGGTGGCGAGCCCCGGAGCCACGTCGTTCTGGCCGGATAGCGTGCCATGCACGGTGCGGACGAAGGCGCTGGAAAGCTGGTTATAGCGCCGGCTGGTCACCGTCGACGGCCGCGCCACCGCGTTGTCCAGGATCGGCAGGAACTCGCCATAGAACGGGTTGGCCGCCAGCACGTCCTGATCGGCGTAAAGGCTGCGCAAGGTCGGATTGAACGAGCCCTCGATGGCGCGCCGCTTCTGCTCGGCCGCGCCGGTCAGATAGCGCACAAGCTCCGTGGCCTCCTTGGGATGCGCCGAATAGCGCGACACGGCGAGATGCTGGCCGCCGAGCGTCGCCGCGTGGCGAGATTCCGGCCCATCGCCCTGCGGCAGGATGGTCACGCCGACTTTGCCTTTCACCGGGCTGTCCGCGGCATTCGCCAGCGCCCAGGCATAGGGCCAGTTGCGCATGAAGACCGCATTGCCGGATTGGAAGACGCCGCGGGATTCCTCTTCGCCATAGGCCAGCACGCCCTGGGGCGAGATGGTGCCGATCCAGCCTTTCGCCGTCGCCAATGCTTTTGCCGCCTGCGGATTGTCGATGGTGATGGCGCCCTTCTCGTCGACGATGCTGCCGCCGCCAAAGCTGGCGATCCATTCCAATGCATTGCAGGCCAGGCCCTCATAGGCGCGCCCTTGCCAGACATAGCCCTGCAGATTCTTGTCGCCCTCGGCGTCCATGATCGCTTTCGCGGTTTCCGCGAGCTCGGCCCAGCTCCTGGGCACCTCCTTGCCATGCTTCTCCAGCAGGTCCTTGCGGTAATAGAGCAGCCCCGCATCGACGAACCACGGAATCGCGACCAGCTTGCCGTCGACCGTGTCGTTCTCGATCAGGACCGGAAACTGATCGTTGCGCGCTTCCGCTGAAAGCATGTCACCAAGGTCCAGCAGATGCGGCGCCAGGATGGCCGGCCAGATGACGTCGATCTGGAAGATATCGATATCCTGCGACTCCGCCGCCAGCAGCGTCTGGTAGAGCGCCAGCCGTTCATTGGCATCGGCGGGCGTGGCGACCAGCTTGACCTTGTTGCCGGTCTCCTTGGCCCAGGCCTCGCTGCCCGACTGGCACATCTGCTGCTCGATCCCGAGGGAGCTGCAGGAGATCGAAACGGTCACCTCGGCGCGGGCGGCGACGCTAATTCCGAGACCGATACATAAGATGGTCGCAGTCGCGAGAATACGTGGCATGAGGCTCCCTCCCTGATTGAGTGCCGTCTCTTCGCTGTGCCCCCGACAGCCACGGAAAGCTGCGCAAGCCCAACTCTCCAGGGCCGCTCATGGTTCCCGCCCTTGCCCGCGGTTCCCGGTCATGACAAGAATCGCCCGGGGGACAGTAGGGAAGGTTATGTTCGGCAACATCCTGGACGCGGGAGACGTCGGGAGTCTTGCGTCTGCGCTCGCTTCGGCGCGCGTCGGCATTGCGGTGTGGGACGCCGAGGATCGTCTCGTCGCCTTCAATGAGGCCTATCGCCATCTGGTCTATCCGGGCCTCGAGCACGAGGTCTATCTGGGCCGCAGGTTTCCCGATCTGGCCCGGCTCTATTATTCCCTCGCCGGCAATTGCACCGAAGGCGTCAGCGCCGCGCAGATGTATGCCGAGCGCATGGCGCGCCGGCGGGAGCCCGGAGAGCCCGGGGAGCACATCACGCCGGACCGCAGCTTCCGTGTCGTGGAATTGCCGACGGCCGCCGGCGGGCTGATCGGTGTCTATATCGACGTCACCGAGGAGCATCGCAACGAACAGGCCGCGCGCGAAGGCGAAGGCCGGCTGCGCGCGCTGTTCGAGAATCTGCGCAACATCGCCTATTGCCACGGCCAGCAGGGCAGCAGCCGCACCAGCTACGACCAGGCCGGCGTGCGCATCTATGGCCGCGACGCGCCGGCCTTGTTCGGCACCATCTCAGCCGAAGGCGTCGCCGACGTCGACATGTGGCATGCGGCGATTCATCCGGAGGACCGGCCGCGCTACCTGGAGATGGAACGCCGGCGCAGGGAAGATGGCGAGGTCTACGATATCGAGTTCCGCTTCATCCACCCGGCGACCGGCCAGACCCGCTGGGCGCGCGAAGTGGCCTGGGTGGTCGAAGATCCCGGCAGCGGCGCGCGCTCCTTCGACAGTTACATCATCGACATCACCGAGGCGAAACAGCGCGAAGACGAGCTGTCGAAAACGCAGGCCAGGCTGATGTCCGCCCTGACGCAGGTCAATCAGGCGAGCCGCGCCAAGTCGACCTTCCTCGCCAATATGAGCCACGAGCTGCGCACGCCGCTCAACGCCATCATCGGCTTCGCCCAGATGATCGCCGACGAGCAGGTCGGCCCCGGCGTCTCACCCGCCTATCGCGATTATGCGCGCTCGATCCTGAGTGGCGGCCATCATCTGCTGGGCGTCATCAACGAAATCCTCGATCTGTCCAAGATCGAAGCCGGAAAGATGGAACTGTCCGAAGGCGACGTCATCCTCGCCGACCTGGTGAAAGAAGCCTGCGACTTGATGAGCGGCCAGTTCGCCGCCAAAAACCAGCGGCTGGACATCGATCTGGCCTGCGGCGCGCTGCGCCTCCATGCCGATCGCCAGAAGCTGCTGCAGATCCTGATGAACGTCCTTGGCAACGCGCACAAATTCGTCGGTCCCAATGGCTGCGTCACCCTTAGCGCCGCCCGCGCGGCGAACGGCGATCTGGTGCTCGCCATTGCCGATAATGGTCCGGGCATGACGGCCGAGGAGATGGAGATCGCCTGGGCGCCGTTCGGCCGGATCAACGATTCCCTGACCACCGTCGAGGGCACCGGACTGGGTCTGCCTCTGTCCCGCAGCTTCGCCGAATTGCATGGCGGCACGCTGGAGATGGAGAGCAGCAAGGGCCATGGCACAACTCTGCGGCTGCGCCTGCCCGCCGCGCGTATTCTGCGCGCCTGACATACCTGGGCGAATCCTCGACGCTTGACCGGCCGCCCGGCGCCGGTCACGCTCGCGCCGCAACAGACAGCGACTCGCCCATGAAGCCGGTTTCCATCAAGATCGAGCAGATCTACGTGCCCCAGGCGCTGCGCAAGCAGCCGATCGACGCCGCCAAGGTGCAGCAATTGGCCGACAGCATCGCCGCCAACGGTCTGCAATCGCCGATCCTGGTTCGGGCCGACAAAGAGCGCTACGTGCTGGTGAGCGGCCTGCATCGGCTGGAAGCCTGCAAGGCGCTGGGCGAGACCAGCATCACCGTGAATATCGTGCAGGCCCGGAAGTTTTAGCCCGCAGGTTCTAGGCTCGCGCCGGCGCCGCCGGGCGTCCCTGACCTTTCGACCACAGCGGCCGCGCCAGGTTCAGCAGCGCGACCAGCAAGCCGATGCCACCGACCAGCCAGGCCGGCCGCACGCCGATACCCAGCGACAGATTCGCCGACAGGACGCGCAGCACGTCGGCATTGGTCTTCAAATGGTAGTAGAGCGCCTCTGCCCCGGCCGTCAGCCCGCTCAGGATCAGCGCCAGCATGATCAGTGCGGCGAACGATACCGCACCGCGGCGAGCCAACAGGCGATAGCACATCAGCCAGGCGAACAGGCCGCCCATGATGAAAGGCTCGGTCACATCCGCCTTCACCTGGATGAAGAAATGCACCACCGCGAGAATGCCGATCAGATAGACCAGCCGATGCAGCCACGCCCAGCGCTTGCCCCCCAGGCGCCGGATCATGCCATCGGTGGAGGTGACGCCGAGCGCGGTGATCAGCAACAGCGCGACAAAGCCGATGGTCAGGTAGTAGCGCAGCGCGATCTCGGTCGCGATCACGCCCCATTGCAGGCTCTTGTCCAAGGCATAGAACAGGAAATGCGCCAGCGCGTAGAAGAAGGCGGCGACGCCGATCATGCGCCGCACCTGGATCAGCTTCGGCCAGGCCAGCACCTGGCGCAGCGGCGTGATCGCCAGCGCCACGAAGAGAAACCGGATGGCCCACAGGCCGAGATCATGATTGGCGAGAATATAGGGCCGCGCATAACCGCCGGTCGCGAGTTGCCAGCCGATATAGACACCTGGCAACAACAGCAACGCGAACACGACGCTCTTGAACGCGGACACGTGTCCGGCGCGGTCGAGCCACGGCAGATAGGGCGACAGCGAAGATGCGGACGTTACGGTCTTGGACATGATGCAGGCTAACCGGATTGGAACCTCTCCGGCAACTTAGCCCGCCGCGACCCAGCCACAAGTCACGGCCGCGTGTACCCGCCCGGCGCGCCCATCCGCCGCGCCCTAAGGCGCTGGCGGACCATCGCAATTCCACCCATGCCGCCCCGGCATCATATTTGTGCCGGGGTGTCACCAGCCCCTGCCGTGCCGCACGACCCGCGAGATATCGCCACGACCGATGCCGAGATCGCGCAGTTGATGGTCGCTCAGCGTCTGCAGCAGATTCTCGTCACGATGCCGCGCCCAGGCATCGGTCAAACGTGCCGTGATCAGCCGCGCGGCGCGGCTCAGCACGCCCAGACTCCCGCTCGGCTCGCTGGCGCCGATATGTCGGCGAACGGAGTAATTCTGCATCATCATGGCTGACCTCCATCACATGCCTGCAAACGGGTGCGCTGCGCCGCTGCGTAATCGCATCCGATCCGCGCATTCCAGTCCTGAACGGTCTCCGGTGCGGCGCTGCGCCCGCGGCGCTCCAATGCGCCGATGATGAAGCTAGCGCATTGTCGTGACAGATTTTGGCAGGAGGGTGACCGGCCCGCGGCAACGAAAATTCGCCGCCGCGCCGATTTATCCGATCTTGTCCGCCATCCTTCACCACTTTAGATTGGGCGGACGCGCGCCGCATGATCCGGTTTTGCCGGGAAAGCACAGGGCCCTCATGGAGGCGCGTTCTCTTGGGGATAAGAAAAGATGAGAAGAGTCCGCTCCGCCATTCTGGCGGTGATGTTCGGCGCGCTCCTGGCCGGATGCAGTTCGTCGGCCAAGATGACCGTGCAGCAGCCGAAATCGCAGACCATCCCGAGCCAGAGCACCGTCGCCCTCGATGTCACCGCACCGGGCGACGAAGATTCGCGCGAAGTGGCGCAGAACGTTCGTGCGGCCTTGTTTGGCCGGCTGGTCAGCGAAGCCCTGTTCAAGCAGGTGCTGGCCAAGGATGAGCCGGCGGACTACCGGATGACCGTCGCGCTCAGCAATGTCGACGTCGTTTCGCAAGGCGCCCGTATTTTTCTGGGGGTCTTTGCCGGCTCCAACGATCTGACCGCCGATGTTGTGGTGATCAGATCGGACGAAACGGCAGCCCTGACGAAGTTCCAAGTCGTTGGGTCGTCGGCCGCCCATCCCTTGTCATCGGAGAACGACATGGACGATGCGATCAAGGAGTTGGTCACCAAGATCGTGGAAGCCCTGCGCTAGGCGCAAAGAAAAGGGCGCGCCCTTTAAGGACGCGCCCCCCAAGTCAAAGAAAGGGGCGCGCCCTTTAAGGACGCGCCCCGGGGTCAGCGGGAATGCCGATTTACTTCTGGATGCAGGTGTCGACCGTATCCTTGGTGCATTCATCCAGGCCGGTGAACACTGGATCCTCGACCTTCTTGCCGGCGATCAGGTCGAGCATGACCGACGGCGCTTTGTAGCCCATCTCGAACGGCCGCTGGCCGACGAGGGCGGTCACCAGGCCTTCGCGGGCGATCGCGACCTCGTCGCCGATGGTGTCGGCGGCGGAGATCACGAAATCGCCGCTGGCGATGCGATCGGCATAGGGCTTGAACAGGTCGCGATAGGGCTGCGGCGCGCCGAACAGCGGCCAGCCGCCCTCGATCGCGAACGCATCCAGCTTCGGATTGGCCGCCAGGATGTCGGTCATCGCCTGGACGCCCTTGGCGCCGTCATCGTTGGTGAAGACCGGGCAGCCCGCCACTTCGGTCCAGCCGCCCTCGCCCTTCAGCTCGGTGAGGCCCTTCTGGCCGCTGAGCGCATCACGGGTGCCCTGCGCGCGACGCAGGATGTTATCGGCGCCGGGATTTCCCTGGATCGAGCAGAAGGTGCCGCCATTCGGCTTGTGCTTCTTGATGTATTCGCCGATGCGATAGCCCATCAGGTAATTGTCGGTGCCCAGATAGGTCATGCGCAGCGCCGAATCCTCGGCCGCCAAATCGGCGTCGAGGGTCATCACCGGCACGCTCGGGTTCGAGGTCTTGATCGTCTGGGCGATCAGCTTGGCGTTCGACGGCGAGATGGCGATCGCCGCCGTGTCAGGCTTGCCCAGCATATCCTGCACGATCTGTGCTTCGCCGGCTTCGTCCGAGGTCGAGGCCGGGCCGGTGTAGAAGCACTCGTACTCGGAGCTGGCGTTTTCCTTGTTCCACTTCTGGCAGCCCTGGTTGATCGCCTCGAAGAATGGATTGTCCAGGCCCTTCACGACGATGACGAGCTGCTTCTTCGCCAGCGCCGGGCTGGCGCTCAGCGCCAACGCAGCGGCGGCAACAAGTAGGGATAGTTTTTTCATTCGTTTCCTCCCGTTAAGACACACGCTTCTGAACCAGACGGGCGCACTGCCCGCCACACAAAATCAACCCGGGTACCAGACCTTGCGAGGATCGTTCTGCGAACGCTCATAGGTCCAGGCCGAATCGATCAGCATTTCCAGATCGTATTCCGGTTGCCAGTCCAGCAGGTACTTGGCCTTGCTGTTATCCATCCAGTTTGAATGATACGCACTCGGTATGTCGACAGAATCCAGATTGCGCGTGCGCCGCAAGTAAGCAGCGACTTCGCCGTAATCGACCGGCCGGTTCATGCAGACATTGAACAACTGCCGGTCCGCCTTTGGATTGTCGATCGCCGCGATGATAGCGGAAACCAAATCCTCGACATGCACGAAATTACGCTTGAGGGGTTTTCCATCAGCGTCCCGCAGCAGCGGTACCGTACCGCGCTCGGCATAACGCTTGGCGTCCTCCGCCGGCACCATTTTCTTCCAGTCCGGCCCGCCGAACACATCGTCGCCGAACGACAGCGTATATTTGAAGTCGTCCTTTTCCATGATCCACGGCGCGCGCAGGCAGCACCCGTTGATACCATATTGGATGCCGAACTGATCCAGCATCACTTCTTCGAGAACCTTGGACAGCGCATAGCAGCCGGGATAGGCCATGTGCGGCGCATCCTCGGTGATCGGCGTCGGGTGGCGATAGAAGAAATGGCCGATGCCGGCATCGCCGCCGATGAGAATGAATTGTCGCGCCGTGCGGCTGAGGCGAAACCCCTCAAGCAGCCAGAACAGGCCCTTGACCGTCACATCCATCACGTCGTCCGGCGTTTCCTTGCAGGTGGCGAGATGCACGACGTGCGTGACACCGTCGAGCGCGGCGGTGACGACTGAGCGGTCTGCGATCGAGCCGCGCGCTACTTCCAGGCGGTCGCTGGTGCCAAGTGTACGGTTATGGCACAGCGCACGGACGCGGGCGCCGGAGAAACGACGATCCGCGAGCAGCCGGGCAATGAAGGTCCGGCCGACCTTTCCTGTGGCCCCTGTTACGAGTAACAGCATCCGCCCGCCTCCCCTCGCGGTTAGCTAATATCGGCCGCTATTCAGCGTCAATGCTTTTGTCAGACAAAAGCGGCTTTTGGCGGGTGCGAAATTCGACCGCTCCGACAAGCGATTGACGCCCGCAGCGCGGTTTGCCTACATTCACCGCAGCGCTCCGCCGAAGTTGCGAGCGCGCAACAGACATCCGCAGCCACCATGACAAAGCCGGAAGAAACCGGCGGCGCGGAACGGGAGGCAGGGTCGCGTGGCAGTTCTCGAGCTGACGAACATCTCAAAGCATTTCGGCGCCATCCAGGCCGTGAACGATGTCTCGCTGTCGCTGGAACCGGGCGAGGTGGTCGGCCTGATGGGCGACAACGGCGCCGGCAAATCCACTTTGGTGAAGATGATCGCCGGCAATTTCCGCCCCAGCCATGGTGCGATGCGCATGGAGGGCAAGGAACTGGTGATGCACAAGCCGGTCGATGCGCGCCGGCACGGTATCGAGATCGTGCACCAGGATCTGGCGCTATGCGACAATTTGAGCGCGGCGGCGAACGTCTTTCTGGGGCGCGAGATGCGCCTCGGCTTCGGCCCGTTCAGCGTGCTGGATTATGCGACCATGTACCGCCGCGCGGGCGAGATGTTCAAGGAACTGAAGTCCGAAACCCGCGCGCGCGACCTGGTCAAGCAGATGTCGGGCGGCCAGCGCCAGGCGGTCGCCATCGCCCGCACCATGATCTCCAAGGCCAAGATCGTGCTGATGGATGAGCCGACGGCGGCGATCTCCGTCCGCCAGGTGGCGGAGGTGCTGAACCATATCCGCCACCTGCGGGACCAGGGCCTCGCCATCGTCCTCATCAGCCACCGCATGCCGGACGTCTTCACCGTCGCCGACCGCGTGATCGTGATGCGCCGCGGCCGCAAGGTCGCCGACAAGCGCATCGCTTCCAGTTCGCCCGAGGAGGTGACCGGGCTGATCACCGGCGCGATCGAGCAAGTCTGATCCGGGGGAATGAAGGGCACCATGGCAACCACACTCGACCAGACGATCGCGCACAAGCAGCACAACTGGATCGGCCGCATCGGCGCCAGCCAGACCTTCTGGGTGCTGATCGCGGTTATCCTGGCCTGCATCTTCCTGTCCTTCGCGACCGATTCCTTCGCCACGACCAAGAATCTCTACAACATCACCCGCAACGTCACCTTCGTCGCCATCATCGCCTTGGGCATGACGCTGGTGATCATTACCGGCGGCATCGATTTGTCGGTCGGCTCCGTCCTGTGCCTGTGCAGCATGGTCCTCGCCGTCACCATGCATGCGGGCTACAGCATCGAGGTGGGCATCCTGGCCTCCGTCGCCACCGCCTTGGTCATTGGCGCCTTCAACGGGATCCTGATCGCCTATCTGGGCTTTCCGCCCTTCGTGGTGACGCTGGGCATGCTGTCGATCGCGCGCAGCCTGGCCATGGTCGCCTCCAACAACACCGTGGTGTTCGAGTTCGGTCCGGACCACAACACGCTGCTGGATATCGGCGGCGGCGCCTGGGTGCTCGGCATCGCCAACCCGGTCCTCTATATGATCGTCCTGGCCCTGCTGACCGGCTTCGTCCTGCGCTGGACCAAGTTCGGCCGCCACGTCTTCGCCATCGGCGGCAACGAGCATGCGGCGACGCTGACCGGCGTGCCGGTCCGCCCCATCAAGGTTGCGGTCTACATGATCTCCGCCCTGTCGGCGGGCGTGGCAGGCATCATCCAGACCGGCTGGCTGGGCGCCGTCACCACCAATATCGGCGCCGGCATGGAACTCCAGGTGATCGCCGCGGCGGTGATCGGCGGCGCCAACCTGGCTGGCGGCATCGGCACGGCCTTCGGCGCCCTGGTCGGCGCCGCGCTGATCGAGGTGATCCGCAACAGCCTGGGCCTGCTCGGCATCAACGCCTTCTGGCAGGGCACCTTCATCGGCGGCGCCATCATCCTGGCGGTCTTGTTCGACCGCATCCGCAACTTCCGCCAGAGCGAATAGCCCCGATCAACGCCAAACGCGACGAAGGGCGCCCACCGGGCGCCCTTTTCGCATTCGGACCGGTTCCGATTACGCATCTTTTTGAGGGGAACGGTGAATGAGGGGTTTTACCGCCTTGCTTTCGTTTGACGCGCCCGGATGGGTTCGCTTATCGTCGCAATTGTCAGACAAATAACTGGCACCGTGAAGAACAGGCGGCCGGTCGAGCATGGTCGGCCGTCATAGCCAGCGAACGCAACAGTTCGCGCGGGAGGAAACAATGAAGCGTGTTCTGATGGCCGGCGCCGCCTTGGCGCTGGCAGTTGGCCTCGGCTTGAGTGCGCAGATGAGCGCCGTGGCCCAAGACAAGAAGACCCTCGCTTTCGTCGTCAACGGCGCGTCCGATTTCTGGAAGGCTGCCGAGGCCGGCGTGAAGAAGGCGCAGGAAGAGCTGCCGAACTACGAACTCACCTTCAAATACCCCGAGACCGCCACCGCTGCGGTGCAGCAGCGGCTGATGGATGATCTGGTGGCGGCGGGCGTCGCCGGCATCATGGTCAGCCCGAACGATCCGAAGCACTCCACCGAATCCCTGAACCGCATCGCGGACCAGGTCGCCTTGTTCACCACCGACAGCGACGCGCCGGATTCCAAGCGCATCGCCTATATCGGCAGTTCCAACGTCGAGGCCGGCAAGCAGGCCGGCGAGTTGATCAAGAAGGCGCTGCCGGACGGCGGCAAGTGCATCATGTTCGTCGGCATCCTGGCCAACGACAATGCGCGCGAGCGCGTCGAAGGCATCAAGGAATCGATCGCCGGCAGCAAGGTGGAGATTCTCGACGTGCGCGAGGACGACATCGACATGGCGCGCGCCAAGCGCAATGTCGAGGACGCGTTGGCGGCCAATCCCGACATCGATTGCCTGGCCGGCCTCTACTCCTACAACACCCCGCGCATCTACGAGGTCGTGAAAGACGCCGGCAAGCTGAACGAGATCAAGATCATCGGCTTCGACGAAGACCCGGTGACCCTCGGCGGCGTGAAGGAAGGCAGCATCGTCGGCACCGTCGTGCAGCAGCCCTACGAGTGGGGCTATCAGGGCATGAAGATGATGGCGCAGTATCTGGAGGGGGATAAGTCCTTCATTCCGGACAACAAGCTGATCATCATCCCGACCAAGATCATCGACCAGTCCAACGTCGATGCCTTCTGGGCCGAGCTGAAGGCCCGCCAAGGCAAATAACGGTGGGCAAGTAGCCGCGGAAACACCCGTTGGCCGACCCGGCCGGTGCGATGTTATGATCGCGCCGGCCGTTCGGTCTCTGCGGCGCCCTTCTGTCGGGATCCAGCATGAATACGGCGAGCACGTTTCTCGACTTGATCGATATCGGGAAGACTTATCCGGGTGTCGTCGCCCTGGCGGAGGTCAGCCTGTCGGTATCGCCGGGCGAAACCATCGGCCTGGTCGGCGAGAACGGCGCCGGCAAATCCACCCTGATGAAGATCCTGGGCGGCGTCACCGCGCCGAGCCAGGGTACGATCCGCATCGACGGCATTGAACGCGCCGAGATGAGCGTCGCCGATGCGACCAAGGCCGGCATCGCCTTCGTGCACCAGGAACTGAATCTGTTCGAGAATCTCGACGTCGCCGCCAACATCTATATCGGGCGCGAACCGCGCAAGGGCTGGGGCCTGATCGACGAGAAGGCGTTGCATGACAAGGTGAAGCCCCTGCTCCTGCGGCTGGGCGCGGATTTCCGCTCCGATGCCCTGGTCGGCGACCTGTCCCTGGCCCAGCGTCAACTGGTCGAGATCGCCAAGGCGCTGTCGCTGGACGCACGGCTGGTCATCATGGACGAGCCGACCTCCAGCCTGACCGCCACCGAGACCAGCCGTCTGCTGGATGTCATCGCCGATCTGCGCGCCAATGGAGTCAGCGTCATTTTCATCTCCCACCGCCTGCAGGAGGTGGAGAGCTGCGCCGACCGGGTCATCGTGCTGCGCGACGGCAAGGTCGTCGGGCGCCTGGCGCGCGGCGAGATCAGGCACGATGCCATGATCCGGCTGATGATCGGCCGCGACCTGAAGTCGCTGTATGTGCCGCCGTCCCGCGCACCGGGCGAAACCGTGCTGGAGATCGATTCCCTGCGCACGACCGCCTTCCCGGCAAAGGACGTCAATCTGTCGCTCCGCGCCGGCGAGATTCTGGGCCTAGCCGGCCTGGTCGGCGCGGGGCGCACCGAGATGGCGCGCGCGGTGTTCGGCATCGACCGGCGGCTCAACGGCAAGATCAGCCTTGCCGGCCAGCCGGCGCAAATCAACACACCGCGCGATGCCATCCACAGCGGCCTCTATTTGATCCCAGAGGATCGAAAGCTGTGCGGCATCCTGCTGGATTTCACCATTGCCGAGAACATCTCGCTCCCCGATCTGCCACGTTACGCCTGGGCCAGCCTTCTGCAGGGCGGCGCCGAGGCCCAGAACGCCGAGCAGCAGAAGGAACGCCTGCGCATCCGCGCGCCCAATGTCGAGACACGCACCGGCAGCCTGTCCGGCGGCAACCAGCAGAAGGTGGTGCTGGCCAAGTGGCTCAGCATGCGCCCCCGCGTGATCCTGTTCGACGAACCGACACGGGGAATCGATGTCGGCGCCAAGGGCGAGATCTACGAGCTGATGCGGCGGCTGGCCGATTCGGGCGTGGCCATCCTGATGATCTCCAGCGACATGGAAGAGGTCATCGGCGTCAGCGACCGCATCGCCGTGATGCACGAAGGCGCCATTGCCGGCTTCCTGGAGCGCCGTGAGTTCAGCGAGGACCGCGTGCTGCAGCTCGCCGTCGGCAAGGCCGTGAACTGAAAAGAAGGACGGGGGATCGGGGACGCATGTTCAAGAAAGATCTGGGGCTTCTGATTCTGATCCTGGTGGTCGGCACCGCCGTCGCCCTGATCAATCCGCGCTTCCTGTCGCCGATCAATATCTCCAACACGGCCAACCTGATCGGCCTGTTCGGGATGTTCTCCATCGGCATGGGCTTCGTCATCATCACCGGCGGCATCGAGCTGTCGGTCGGCTCCATCTTCGCGCTGCTCGGCGTCGTCTTCATCGATCTGCTGGTGACCTTCGGCTGGCCCTGGCCGGCGGCGCTCCTCGTCATCATCATTGCCGGCGTGGCGCTCGGCTGGCTGCACGGCATTCTGATCACCAAGGCGCACCTGCAGCCCTTCGTGGTGACCTTGTGCGGCCTGTTGATCTATCGCGGCATCGCCCGCTGGTACACCGAGGACGGTACCGCCGGATTCGAGTTCGGCGTCACCTTCCCGGCGCTGGAATGGCTCACGACCGGGCGCACCTTCAATATCCCGCACAGCTTCATCGTCTTCATCCTGCTGGCGGTCATCATGGGCATCGTGCTGCACAAGTCGGTCTTCGGGCGTTACCTGTTCGCCGTCGGCAAGAACGAGGAGGCGGCGCGCTATTCCGGCATCCGCACCGACCGCATCATCATCTCCGCCTATGTGATCTCCGGCGCGCTCTGCGGCCTGTCGGCGATCTTCCTGGCCATGTACACCCGTTCAATATCTCCGGCCTCGCATGGCAGCTTCTACGAGCTCTATGCCATCGCCGCCGCGGTGTTGGGCGGCTGCTCGTTGCGCGGCGGCGAAGGGTCCATGCTCGGCATCGTGCTCGGCGCCATCCTGCTTCAGGTGCTGCAGAACCTCGTCAACCTGCTGGGCATCCCCTCGTCGCTCAATTTCGCGGTGATGGGCGGGGTGATCCTGATCGGCGTCCTGGCCGACCAGCAATTTACCCAGCGGCGCAAGGCAAAGCTGGGCAAGACATAATGAGGGGCATTGCCTGGAGAAAATACAGCTAGGGGAAAATACAGCTCGACAAAATCCAGCCCCCGCAATCGCTTGCGGCGCTTGGTCGCAGCGGCGGATTAAGGCGCGATTGCCCAGATTTTTGCGTGGAATGAACGCGATTCCGCATCATTTCTAAATTGAGCAGCGCAGGGAACCGTAGGGTTCGTGCGTTGTTATGATGGCTAATGGCGCGCGTGCCGGCCCGGCATAGTCCCCCCACTCTGCCGGCCCCATCCTGCATCCCCCCATGCTCGGGGCCATCAGGGCCGGCGCGCGTTGCCATTACCAATCGTAAATGTCCGATGCGCGGTCACTAACAGAGGACGAGGCGTCTCCATGCTGAAACTCAATCTGCTGACCATGGCCCTGTTGCTGTCGGCTGCGGGCGGCGGCGTGCAGGCGCAAACCGCGACCACCGCTTCGGAAAGTGTCGTCGGCGTTCCCGGCTGCCATTTTGGCGAGGTCATCGACGGGACGACCGCCGACGACGCCAAGCGGCATATCGAGGCCGCGGGCTACACCAACGTCGTCGGTCTCAAGAAGTCTTGTGACAATTACTGGCACGGCCAGGCCCTGGTGAACGGCACGCTGACCCGCGTCTCCGTGACGCCCGATGGCCGGGTGCGGCTAGAGAACGACTAGGCGAGATAGCGACTAACCGTTCTCTCACGCCCCTTTATCGTGCCTCGGTCCGCGCCGATGGGCCGAGCGTACCTTTCAGTTCGATCACATTGCCCTCAGGATCGCGCACATAGAGCGACGGCCCCTCACCTTCCGCGCCGTAACGCTGGCCGCTTTCGCCGACCGCGACGCCATGCGCCGTAAGATACGCGCGTAGCGCCTGCTCGTCATAGGCGTCGATGGTCAGGCAGAAATGATCCAAATTCCGCCCCTCCGCGCCCGGCGCCGCACCACCCATGCGCCCCAGCTTGCCGTCGATGGTCACAAGGTCGATCAGCGAACGGCCGGCGCGGATCTGCGTCAGGCCGATGGCCGCCTGCTCCCGCTCCAGCGCACAGCCCAGCACTCCGCAATAGAAGGCCAGCATGCGGTCGCGGTCCCGCACCCGGAGGACGATGTGATCGAGACCGGCGATCTGGAAAGGCGGATTGGGCATGACCGGACGGCAGCTAATGGCGAAGAGCAGTTAGCCTAGCACGGTTGCGCTCGCACGAAATGTCGGGAATACAAAGAAAGCGGCTGCCCGTTGAGGGGAAACGGGCAGCCGCTCATTCGGCGCACGAATGTCCGTGGGATATCAACCCTTGGGGATCAATCCCACTTCCAGATCGGCTTGCCGAAATTGATATCGTCGGAATCCGTCAAGGCGCCGGTCGCAGCACCCGCCGCACCGCCGACCAGCGCGCCTGCCACCGGATGGCCGACCATTGCGCCGCCCAACGCACCCGCGCCAGCGCCCAGGGCGCCGCCGGTGATGGCGCGATCGCCCTCGCTGTGTCCGCAGGCCGACAGGCCGAAGCCGATCGCCAGCACGGGCAGGATCGAAAGCATCTTGATCACACGCATACGGTTGTCCTCCACATGGTTCGTCTTGCTTCCCGATGCCCTACAAACACGGGCCCGGAGAGTCGGGTTCCGGCCGTGCCGTGCGCTGATTGTCGGAAGCATGGCGCATGTACCACAGGCAGCGGGAACCGCCTGATCTATTTGGCATCCTCACGGGATTGACGCCGCTCAACTCCGCGTGAATCGCCATGACATCATGTTGAGCCACATCATGGTGATGTCATGAACATGGAAAGGAAACCGCGCGATGAACGTAAAATGAATGAGCGGCGCACCGACCTTCGATGCGCCGCTCTCGCAAGACCGGATCTCAGCCCACGCGGCGCTTCCGCGCCGGCTCCACTTCCTCGCCCTTGTGCGTCAGGCGCTCAGCGGCGAAATCCCAGTTGATGAGACTGTCCAGGAAGGCGGTGATGAATTTCGGCCGCTCGTTGCGATAGTCGACGTAATAAGCGTGCTCCCACACATCCAGCGTCAGCAGTGCGTGCTGGTCGTGCAGCAGCGGCGTCTCGCCGTTGGGAGTCGTGGTGATCTTCAGCTTGTCGGCATCCAGCACCAGCCACGTCCAGCCGCTGCCGAACAAGCCCTCGGCCGCCTTGCTGAACTCCTTGCGGAAGCCGGCAAGGTCGCCGAAGTCCTTTTCGATACGTTTCAGCAGATCGCCTTTTGGCGTGCCGCCCCCACTCTTGAGGCACTGCCAGAAGAAGGTGTGGTTCCAATGCTGGCCGGCATTGTTGAAAACGCCGGGATCCTTCTTGAAGCTGCGCTGGATGATCTCCTCCAGCGACAATTCGGCATAGGGCGTTCCTTCGATGGCCTTGTTCAGCTTGTCCACGTAGGCCTTGTGGTGTTTGCCGTGATGGAGCTTCAGCGTCTCGGCCGACATATGCGGCTCCAGGGCGTCCATCGAAAAGGGAAGATCGGGAAGCTGGAATTTCATGATCTGCACCATTGCATTGGAGTTGGGTTGACTTGGGATGACAAAAACGGCCGATGACAAAACCGGAAGCGCGCATGAAATCCGCCTGCGTCGCGACGGCGAACGCGCTCCTTTAGGGAACATGGGGGTCTGGCGAATGTTCCGCACCGGGAACTTGAAGCGGACGGGCCGGTTAAAATGTCGCGGCTCCTCCGCCGCCAATCTCAGCAACGCCGAGGAACGCCATGTCCAGCGAAACGCTGCACGAGCCCGCCGAAAAACTGTCCGCCGCCACCATCGATCGCCACCGCGCCATTGTGTCGCTGATGGAGGAGCTGGAAGCGGTCGATTGGTACGACCAGCGCCTCGAGGCCGCCACCGATCCGGAACTGCGCGAAATCCTCCGCCACAATCGCGACGAGGAGAAGGAGCACGCCGCCATGGTCCTGGAATGGCTGCGCCGCCATGATCCTGTCCTCGACAAGCAGTTACGCACCTACCTGTTCAGCACCGACGACATCCTGAAGGTCGAAGAGAAGGCGGAGGGCAAGGCGTAGTCGTGCCCCGCCGGCCACGGCAGCGCGAATTTCCCGTCCCGGATTTGTCTCAAAACCCATTCTTCGCTCGGCGGCGAACCGTTTAGCTGGACCGCGCTTTTCCCGGTCATTTTGACGGGATTTCCCGCGCGACTTCCCGGCGGATTTTTCGCCTCCTCGGCTATGGATTTGGGGCACCGCTTGCGGTTATGCTCCCGTCGGAATTAAAAATTCCTGGTTGTCATAAAGTTGCATTGGGAGTCGAAATGCCCGGAAAGATCGCGGCCCGCTTGGCCGAACTGAAAGTCGAGTTGCCGAAGGCCGCAGCACCGGTCGCCAACTATGTTCCCGTCGTCATCACCGGGAATCAGGCTTACGTGTCCGGCCAGGTCACCATCTGGAACGGCGAACTCAAATATGTCGGGCAGTTGGGCAAGGAATTCCAGGTCGAGGACGGCCAGAAGGCGGCGCGCATCTGCGGTCACAACATCGTCGCCCAGTTGCAGGCGGCGCTCGGCGATTTGGACCGGGTCCGACGCTGCGTGAAGCTGAATGTTTTTGTGAACTCCACACCCACCTTCACGGATCAGCCGAAGGTGGCGAACGGCGTGTCCGACTTCATCGCCGACGTGTTCGGCGAATCCGGCAAGCATGCGCGCTCCGCAGTGGGCGTCGCGCAACTGCCCTTGGGCGTGGCCGTGGAGGTCGACGCGATTTTCGAGATTTCCTGAGTCTTGCGGGGTCGCCGGCGCCGGGGGACGGCACGGGTGCCTGGACGGCTCTGGTTGGGGATTTGATGTATCAACCGAGTCAAAAGCCGCTGCCGACAATCACAGTGCCGCAATTGCGGCAACTGGCCGAATTGTGGCTGGGCAAATGCAATGGTGACTTCCTGCCGTCGCGGGCGGATTTCGCGGACGGCGATCTGCGGCCCTGGTTCGGCAATCTGCTGCTGGTCGATGTGGTCGAGGGGCCGCATAAGTTCCGCTTCCGCCTGATGGGCACGTCGCTGGTCGATGCGGCGTGCCGCGAGCTCACCGGCAAATTCTTCGACGAGGCCGACATCAGCGGCTACGAGCCGGACGTGCTCGAGGATTATGCCTCCGTGCTCCGTGCGCGCATGCCGGTCTGCAAGACACGCCGCTACAATCCGGTGCCCGGCACCTTCATGGACCATTGGCGGATCTATGAGCGTCTACTGCTGCCGCTGGCCAATGACGGCAAGACCATCGACAAGATCCTCGGCTGCTCCTTTCCCCTGGCCGAGCGGGTCAAGGGCAAGCCATCCACCTGAAGCAGGCCGCCTGACACAGGGTTGCAACGATGGGTCGCTTGACCCGTCGGCTGGCGTCCTCACAATGCGCGAATGAATTGCGCGACCACTGCCCTTTCCGCCCGGGTGTTGGACCGGATCGACCGTGTCCCGGCGTCCGCGTGGGATGCCTGCCTGCTGGATGCCGGCGGCAAGGTGGAGAATCCCTTCGTCTGCCATGCCTTTCTCGACGCGCTGGAGCAATCCGGCTCGGTCGGGCGCAAGACCGGCTGGCTGCCGCAGCATCTGGTGATCGAGCATGCCGACGGCAGCCTGGCCGCCGCCGCGCCGCTCTACGTGAAGTCGCACAGCCAGGGCGAATATGTCTTCGACCACGGCTGGGCCGATGCCTATGACCGCGCCGGCGGCCGCTATTATCCGAAGCTGCAGGTCGCAGCCCCCTTCAGCCCGGTGCCGGGCCCGCGCCTGCTGGTGCGCCCCGGTCCGCATGCGGGAGAGGCGCGCGCGGCGCTGATCGCCGCCCTGATCTCCGCGGTCGAGAATTCCGGCATGTCGTCGCTGCACGTGACTTTCGCGCCGCGCGACCAGGCGGAGATTCTGGAGAGCGCCGGATTCCTCCTGCGCACCGGCTTGCAATCTCACTGGGCGAATGCGGGCTACGAGACGTTCGATCAGTTTCTCGCGGCGCTGAATTCGCGCAAGCGCAAGGCGATCCGCAAGGAGCGCGCCGCCGCCGCGTCCTATGGCCTGGAGCTGCGCGCCTGGGAGGGCGGCGAGCTGACCTCGGCGCACTGGGACGCCTTCTTCGCCTTCTATATGGATACGGGCGGGCGCAAATGGGGCCGGCCCTATCTCAACCGCGAGTTCTTCGCCCGCATCGGCGAGACGCTCAGCGACCGCATCGTGCTCATGCTGGCGCGCGGCGGCGAGGGCTATGTGGCGGGCGCGCTCAACCTAAAGGGCACCGACGCGCTTTATGGCCGCAACTGGGGCTGCCTGGAGGATTACAAGTTCCTGCATTTCGAGCTCTGCTACTATCAGGCCATCGATTATGCCATCGCCCACGGCCTGGCCCGTGTCGAGGCCGGCGCCCAGGGCGAGCACAAGATCCAGCGCGGCTACCTGCCGACCGAAACCTGGAGCGCGCATTGGATCGCCGATCCGCGCCTCAAAACCGCGATCGCCGACTTCCTGGAGCGCGAACGGGCGCATATCCAGCACGAGAAAAACGCGCTGGACGAATTGTCGCCGTTCCGCAAGACGACCTCCAACGAGGAGTAATATTCCATTGCTGGCGATACCAGCGGATCGGACTGCCGGGCAAAAAAACGGCGGCCTTGCGGCCGCCGCATTCAGAGGCAGAGGATGATTTGCCCGCTCAGGTCATGGCCTGCCCGCGGTTGCCGCAGGCGGTCATGTGGCGGATCCGGGTTTCGTGCAGCGCGTTCTGCAGGTCGCCCGGACGGTCGCTGAAGAACCCGAGGAGGAAGTCCTCCAGACGGTCCAGCACGGTGTCCAGCGCCGAAAGGAATACCGATGCCGGGCGCGATGTCTGAAGCGTGATATGGGCCATGAAAGCTTCGCGCCGCCGCTTACTGCGCCAGTTCGCAGCCGAGCTTGCGGGCCACGTCGCTGCCGTCAACCGAATAGAAGTCGTAGTCGCTGTCGCCGGACGCGCGCATGAAGCCGCCGACGAAGTCGCCGCAGCCGGACATCAGA